>NZ_JAOCDJ010000029.1:0-29864 GCF_029840885.1 Empedobacter sp. GD03861 | reverse complement strand
TTAAATTAGTATTGTATTAAATGAAACAAATGATAAATATTCAGCCCAATTTAGAAAATGATTTAGTAGAACTTCAACCGCTCAACGATAATGATTTTGAAGCGCTTTATTTAGCTGCTTCAGACCCGAAAGTTTGGGAACAACACCCAAATAAAAATCGTTGGAAAAGAGATGTTTTTATGAATTTTTTCGAAGGAGCAATTCAAAGTAAAGGCGCTTTCAAGATTATTGATAAACAGACAAATCAAGTTGTTGGTAGTTCTCGTTTTTACGATTATAATGAGCAAGATTCGTCTATTTTGGTTGGATATACGTTTTATTCGACGAATTGTTGGGGAAAAGGCTTTAATCCGTCCGTTAAGAAATTGATGTTTGATTATATTTTTCAGTTTGTTGACAAAATTTATTTGCATGTTGGTGCTGATAATGTACGTTCGCAGATTGCTGTAGAGCGCTTGGGTTGTAAAAAAGTGAAAGAAGAACAAATTGAATTTTTTGGAGAAGAGCCAAAGTTAAATTTTATTTATCAGTTGAATAAAGTTGACTGGTTTAAGTAATTGATAATTAAAACTATTTTTTGAGGACAGATTTTTTTCTGTTCTTTTTTTTGAAAAAAACTCAAAAATATGATTATGTTTTTCGTAATAAAATATACTTTTACTGAAGTTTTCATAATAATGAATGAGTAATATTACATTAAACCCAATTTATGAAAAGATTATTGATGACTTATCAAATCAAAAATACTCTATTTCAGACTTTTTTTTCTCAACAGAGGAAACAAAGCAACTTCGCGAAGCAATAATTCGAAAAGAAAATAAAAAAGATTTTCATCAAGCAGCCGTCGGAAGTTCGGTTAACGAACAAATTGTAAAATCAATCAGAGGCGATAAAATCAGATGGATTGATGAAGAAAATAAAACAGAAACGGAAGAAATTTTTTTCTCAAAAATCAATGATTTTATTGAGTATCTCAATCTAACATGCTACATGGGCATTGAGGAAAGTGAGTTTCATTATGCCATTTATCCCGAAGGGACATTTTATCAAAAACATGTTGATGCTTTCAAGAATGATGATAGACGCACACTTTCGATTGTGTTGTATTTGAATGATGAAGAATGGAAAGATGAATTTGGCGGACAATTGACCTTGTATTTGGAAGATGATAATAAGGCTGAAAAAGAATTAGATATTTTACCTCTTGCTGGTCGTTTGGCTGTTTTTGATAGTAAAAGTATTCCGCACGAAGTAAAAATCGTTAATCGACCAAGATATAGCATTACAGGTTGGTTGAAAACTAGAGGAAATATATTGACATATTTGTAAAAAATCTGTAGTCGTTTTGTAGTCACTTTAGAAATTTGGTTGTAGGATTATTGTAGTAAGAATTAATTTATTTGATGAGCAATAAGCTCTATATTTGATTAATTACAAATTAAACTACAACTAAATAACTATGAATTTTTTTAAGAATATTTTCAATAAAAAAGAGAAGGTTGATTCTTATGAATCTTTCTGGAAATGGTTTCAAGAGAATGAACAAAAATTTTATGAAGCTGTAAAAAATCAACGAAATATAGAAGCTAATTTTTTTGATAAATTATCGCCTCAATTGGATCGTGTTAAAAGTGAGCTTTATTTTTTGACTGGAATGGCTGATGATAACACGGCTGAACTAATTTTCACTCCAGACGGAATTATTAAAAATATCGTTTTTGTAGAAGAGCTTGTGGCAGCTGCTCCAAATTTACCGAATTGGAAATTTACTGCTCTAAAGCCTGCAACTGGAAATATGGGATTGAATATGGGAGATTATAGTTTTGATGAAGATAAACTATCTTTTTATTCCATTAATCACGAAAATTATCCTGACGAAATTGATATTGTAATTGCTTTCGATGAGTATAAAGAAGAAGATAAAAACCAAATTCTGAATGGAGTTTATATCTTTTTAGATAATTATTTAGGCGAATTGAATACCGTTACAATTATTGACAATCTATCTGTAATTGCGAAAGATGATGCTGAGCAAGAGCTAATTCCGATGAATAAGTTGAAGGATTATTTGACTTGGCGAGAAAAGGAATTTGTCGAGCAATATCAAGCAACAAGATACGAAACTGAAAATGATAGTTATTCTATGCTAGAAGCGCAGCTAGAAAGCGGAAATATGTTATTGGCAGTGATTAATACGAATTTATTGAATTGGGATTCAAAACCTTCTCATCCGTGGTTGGCGACATTGATTATTAAATATGATGGTAGCGAAACGAATGGAATGCCAAATTCTAGGGATTATGAATTATTGAATGCAATAGAAGACGAATTAATGGAAACATTGAAAGATGAAGATGGTTATTTGAACGTAGGAAGAGAAACTACTGAAGGCGAAAGAGAAATTTATTTTGCGTGTAAAGATTTTAGAAAACCATCTAAAATTTTCTATGAAACCGAACAAAAGTATAAAGACGTTTTTGAGATTTCATTTACAGTTTACAAAGATAAATATTGGCATCAATTCGAACGATATAGACAATAAAAGAAAAGCTCAACCAATGGTTGAGCTTTTCTTTTTTCTTATATATGCTAAACGATATTATACTTCGTCAAAGAATTCTGCAACATAACGTTCTGCGTCTAATGCAGCAGCACAACCAGAACCAGCAGCAGTAATTGCTTGTCTGTAAACAGAATCTTGTACATCTCCAGCAGCAAAAACACCTGGTACATTTGTTTTATACGAACGATCTTGTGTGATTAAGTATCCTGTTTCGTCCATATCCAATTTCCCTTGGAATAATTCTGTATTTGGTTTATGCCCAATCGCGATAAAAACTCCATCAATGATTAATTCTTTTTCTTCATTTGTAATATTGTTGATGATTTTAGCTTTTTCAACAACATTGTTTCCTTCTAAACCAATTAATTCGTGGTTGTATAAAACCTCTAAATTATGTGTATTTGTAACACGATCTTGCATAGCTTTAGATGCGCGCATTTCTTCTTTACGAACCAATAAATAAACTTTGTTACAAAGTTTTGATAAGTAAGTAGCTTCCTCAGCAGCGGTATCACCACCACCAACTACAGCAACATCTTTACCGCGGTAAAAGAAACCATCGCAAGTTGCACAAGCCGAAACACCGCTACCAGCGTATTTAGTTTCATCGTCTAATCCTAAATATTTCGCTGTTGCACCTGTCGAAATAATGATAGAACGCGCTTGGTAAGTTCCATTGTTTGATTTTACAATATGTACATCACCTTCTTTTTCTCCAAAAGTTACTTCCGTTACATATTCGTATTTTATTTCAGTTCCAAAGCGCTCAGCTTGTTTTTGTAAATCAGCCATCAATTCTGGTCCTGTAATTGCTTCTGGATAACCTGGAAAATTCTCAACATCTGTTGTTGTTGTTAATTGTCCACCTGGCTCCATACCAGTTAAAATCAAAGGATTCATGTTTGCGCGTGCAGCATAAATTCCCGCTGTATAACCAGCAGGTCCAGATCCTATTATGATAACATCTCTTACGTTATTTTCCATTGTGTTGTTTTATTTTTTTACAAATTTAGTATTTCTTATTTAGTTTTCTCGATTCTATAAATAGATGAAAATTATAGATTCATAATTTTATACACTAATTCAATCAGCAATTGGCTTGGCGTCACATTTCCAGTAGTTCCAACACCTTTTCCTTTCAAATCATATTCGCGAATAAATGAGATAATTCTCGTAGTTTTTTTTAACGGATAATTACTCGCAGCCGTTATCATTCCTTGTACAAAGTAGGGATTAATTCCTAATACTTTTGCCAAATTTTGTTTTGATTTATCTGGCGTAACATGAATTTGAATGATGTTTGTAAATAGGTTAAAAATTGTTGTGATTGAAACGACGTACGGGTTATCCTTCGGATTTTTTTCGAAATATTTAATGATTTTGAATGCTTTTTCGATGTTCTTTGTTTCGATTGCATTGCGAAGTTCAAAAACATTATAATCTTTACTAATCCCAATATGTTCTTCAATATGATTTGGTGTGATGGTTTTATCCGCACCAACAATTGTAAAAAGTTTTTCTAATTCATTGTTCAAACGAGATAAATCTGCACCCACATATTCAGTCAACAAAAACTTTGCTTTCTGTTCAATTTTAAATTGATTATTTGCAACTTTTTGTTCTATCCAAGAAGGTAACTCGCTTTCATAAATCTTTTTGAATTCGTGGTAATACCCTTTTTCATTCAGAACTTTATAGATTTTCTTGCGTTTATCAAGTGAATTTCCTTTGTAATTGATGATTAAAACCGTCGAATCTTGTACTTGATTTGCATACATTTCCAACTGATCTATCGAACGGCTAAGATGTTGCGCTTCTTTTACAATGACTACAGATTTTTCTGCCCCCATCGGGTATTGACGTGCCATTCCTATTAATTGCCCAACTTCTACATCTTGTCCGTAAACTATTGTTTGATTAAAACCTTTTTCTTCTTCTGGTAAAATATTCGCTTCCAATAAATCAGTTACCTGATCGATGAAAAACGGCTCATCGCCCGCCAAGAAGTAAATCGGTTTATAGTTTTTGTTTTTTATATCTTTGATCAAAGATTCTACAGGACTCATACAATGACTGAATTAGTACAATTAAATTTTTCCGAAAAATACCAAATAAGATTGAAACAAGCCCAAGATAAATTGTATATCTTTTGTTTGATTCGAAAAAAATGGTTGGTCTATACGCCCGAAGAATGGGTTAGGCAACACGTTTTGAATTATTTAATCAACGATTTGGGTTATTCAACTTCGGCAATTGCATTGGAAGTTCCAATTGATATTACAGGAATGCGAAAACGTGCGGATATTGTCGTTTATCAGCAAGAAAAACCATTTATTATGGTGGAATGTAAAGCGCCGCATATTGCAATTTCGCAAGCAACTTTTGATCAAATAGCGCGTTACAACATTGTGTTAGGTTCTCAATTGTTAATGGTCACAAATGGGTTGAATCATTATTATTGTTTGATGGATTTTGTCCAAAAAAGATATAACTTCATGAAAGAGTTGCCGAAGAAAGGATAATTTGAAAATGAGTTAATGTGTTGATGTGAAAATTTGTCAATTCGAGCGATTTTAATGGATCTTGAGTACGTTTCAAACGTAGCTGACTGTGTCCCGAAGTAAGCTAGCTTTGTATTTTAGTAAGCTGATGAGGTTTTATACCTAGTTGATTACGTCCAGAACTTAGCTGACCATGTCAGGAACGTCAAATTTGGGGTTAGATAACCTCGTTTTCTTGGTTCACAACCAAGCCAGCTTGGTAAAAGACACTGTCAGCTTAGTTAATTTGGAGGCTAACGGGGTTTAGAAAGTCGTCAGCTTGGTTGTGGACGTTGTTGAGTAGGTTGTATATTTTAATTTGTTAGATAAATAAATTACTTACTTAAAAAGTTTATTGAATTTGTTTATATTTGAAAAATATGAAAGGTTGTTTTAATTTTTTAATTACTTGTATAATTTTATTGGCCTTTTGCGGCTTGATGTCAGGAATTACATCAATCTTTTTTAAATCAGATGTTAAGAAAGATAAAATAATCAAAAATGATTATTATGATTTACAAAAAAATAATTATAATAATGTAAGTGTTTGTGATACAGTAATTAATTATAAAAATTATAACCAAAATTATAATTATACACCTTCAAGATCTGGAGCGATTTGTAACGATGGTTCTTTTTCACAAGCAACAGGAAGTGGTGCATGTTCACATCATGGAGGGGTGAGTTATTGGGTGAATTAAATTTTAAAAAACTATATATGTCTATACTTGCTTATCAAATAATAATATTCTTCATTATTCAGCTATCATCATTTTTTGGAAAAAAAATAAGAAATATTGTTATTTTTTTGTCAATCATATATACAATTATTGAGGTGTTTACAACTTGGTTAACTTTATTACAATTTGTTACAATTTTTGTGTCGTATCAAGTCTCAAAAATATGGTTTAATGATAAAGTACATATTAAAAAAGAAGAAGATTTAGTAAGATTTGATGATTATGATGAAAAAGGAAGAAGATTTTATAGAGAAGTTGACTTGAATGACAGTAATATAGATGATGAATTAAGAGAGAAAGCTGTAAAAAGCAAAAGAATTGAAGAATTAGCTAGAGAAGGTTTAAAAAATAATCCGAAGCTAAATAAAATGATGAAAAATCATATGGATAATATGATTAATAGAAATAAGCCACTCAAATAGAGTGGCTTTTACATTACTAAAAAATATCTAAAGAATTAATTGTTTTATAACCAAGTTACAACGCCTGAATCTACACAGTAGTTTGCACCTATTATCTTGATTTTCCCTTCTTTTTCTAAGGTGTTCAAGGTTGTACTTTGGTTACGAATATCTTCTATTGTTTGTATAACGTTTTGGTGATTTAATCTTTCTAATAAATCTGCATTTTTAGAAGAACGTTCTTCACCGTCTTTTATAATTTCGTCGATAATTGGATTGAAATGATCAACCAAATGACACAAATTATTCATTCCAGTTTTGTGAATTGCTTCAGCGTCTAATCCGCCTTTCAAAGCGCCACATTTAGAATGTCCTAAGACAACAATCAATTTAGAGCCAGCCACGTTTGTTCCAAATTCCATCGAACCTAAAATATCTTGATTAACGAAATTACCAGCAATTCGTACACTAAAAATATCTCCTAAACCTTGATCGAAAATAAGTTCCGCTGAAGTACGGCTATCAATACAGCTCAAAACAACCGCAAACGGCCATTGTCCCTCTCTTGTGTCATTCACTTGTGAAAGTAAATCTCTGTTCGCTTTTAAATTTTGAACAAATCTTGCATTTCCTTCTTTTAAAAATTCTAACGCTTTATCTGGAGTTGTTGTTGCTTGAGTTTCTGATGTATGTGCTTTCATTATATTTAATTTTATTGTGTGTGTTTTAATTTTTATATGTTTTTTACAGATTAATGAGCCCCGGCAACCAACACGTAACCAAAAAACTCTCTGAATGATGGGGGATTATCGACTGTTCCACGTTCGGAAATTAGTCGAATATTAATGTTATTATTTTTTGCTTTGACTTTAAATTCATCTAAATATTCAATAATATCATAATCTAAAATTCGTGTTTTACGAACATCTAATTCAAGATTAGAACCAGGTTTCAAACCATCTAATTCTTTTACAATTGCACCGCGGTTTACAAACGTTACCTCCTCAGCAAAATTCATATGGAAAACATTTCCTTCTTTCACCAACATTACGTGCGAGTTGTTGTACGATTTGATTAACGAAACCACTACACCAACAATAAGACCAATGATGATACCTTTTAATAAATCTGTTGCCAAAATTGCAATAACTGTTACTGCGAACGGAATTAACTGATCTTTTCCTAATTTTTTCATATCTAAGAATTGTTTGGGATTACCTAATTTGTATCCAATAACCAATAGGATAGAGGCTAAAACCGCATTTGGAATTAAATTTAAAAACATTGGAATAGAGATTACACTCACTAATAATAAAACACCGTGCGTAATTGTAGAAAGTTTTGTAAGTCCGCCACTCATTGCATTTGCAGATGAACGTACAATAACTTGCGTAACAGGTAAACCTCCAATTAAACCAGCTAAAGAGTTTCCGACACCTTGTGCAATCAATTCTCGATTTGTAGGTGTTTGACGCTTTAAAGGATCTAATTTATCAGTTGCTTCTACAGATAATAAAGTTTCTAATGATGCTACAATTGCGATGGTAAATGCAACTTGCCAAACCATAGGATTTGTTAATCCAGAGGCGAAATCGGGCATAGTAAATTGTCCTAAGAAATCTGAAACACTTTCAGGAACAGGAACTTTTACTAATAAATTGTGGTCGATAGAAAATACTTCGTGATTGGTATCACCAATTGTAACTTGGTACAAAATACCCACTAATACAGCTACTAATGATCCTGGTAATAATTTGAAAAAGTTTGATTTTTTTCCTAAAATATTGTCCCAAACAATCAAGATAAATAAAGAGATTGCTGTAATAATAATGGCTCCTGGCGTGATAAAATCTAAACTAAAATTACTAAAACTAAACGTTTCTGTATAGCCTAACGCTAACGGAATTTGTTTCAAGAAAATTGAAATACCAATCGCACACAACATTCCTTTAATCACCGAAGATGGAAAGTAATAACCAATAACTCCGGCTTTTAGAATACCTAGTAATATTTGAAAAATTCCGGCGATAACAACTGCGACTAAAAATAGTTCGTAAGCGCCCAAATCTGTAATAGCAGTTAAAACAATAACGACCAAACCAGCAGCTGGACCAGAAACACCAATTTGAGATTTAGAAATAAGACCAACAACAATTCCTCCTACAATTCCCGCAATAATTCCGGCAAATAAAGGCGCACCACTGGCCAACGCAACACCTAAACATAAAGGCAATGCAACGAAAAAGACAACAATACTCGCAGGTATGTCCTTTTTCCAATTTTGAAAAAGATTCATAATAGTTTTAAAATGAATTGTTTAATAATTTGAAATGATAAAATAAATTTGCTGTCCATTCAATAGATTTGAATAGGATGATGCAAAAAATCAATTAAAAAATTAAACTAATTCTGGAGGTGGAGTTGTCACACCATTGTCTAAAGACGCATATGCATTAGAATGATGAAAATCCGAATGTGTAGTTTGTTTCACATTAAAAAATGTAAACAATTTTATTTCGTGGAAATAATGTATTTTTTCTGTGATTTCGCTCGAAGAATTTTTCTGATTATTTTCTTCTTCAGTTGAAGTTTGAGAAAACAAAGCTTTTTGATCATTGTCAGAAGAATCTTTTTTGTCTTGTTGCTCCATTCTCATCTGATAATCTACATAACCCGCCAACCCTTGCATGTTCGTACTGAACACCAAAAGAAGCGTGAAAAAAATTCCAATGCTATGTTTTATCAGGTAGTCTTTCATTATGTCACAAAAATATATTTTAATTTTTAATTACAAAATAGAGAACATCATTTTTAATAAATATTTATCATTTTATTTTATGACGCTTAACAATGTTTATTGATTTTAAATATTGTCTAGATATAAAATTGATATCATAAATCATTTTTACTCAATTTTTTTAAGAATAAATTTGCAAAAAGTTAAATTTTGAGAAAGTATATAAGTGTAATGTTTTTAGTTGCTTTGGTTGCAACTACTTTCGGGCAAGGAAAAAATAATAAAGGTAAATTTTATGTTTATTGGGGTTGGAATCACGCGCAGTATACAAAATCAGATATTCAGTTCAAAGGAGATGGATACGATTTTACATTAGATAATGTAGCAGCTCATGACCGTCAAACTTCTTTTGGAATCAAGTATTTCAATCCAAGTTCTATGACGATTCCGCAATATAACTTCCGTTTAGGTTACTTTGTTTCGGATAATTGGAATATCTCTTTTGGGATTGATCACATGAAATATGTGATGGATCAAGACCAAGTTGTAAAAATGAATGGTCACATCAATACAGGTTCAGATTACGATGGAACATATAATAATGTTGATCAAAAATTAACAGAAGATTTCTTAACATTTGAACATACAGATGGTTTGAACTATGCTAATTTAGAGGTTCGTCGTTTTGATAATATTCAACATTTTCCAATTACAAAAAACGGAAAAGGAATCGATGTTAACGTAACAGCTGGTTTGGGAGCAGGGATTTTATATCCACGTTCTAACGTAAAATTGATGGGTAACGAACGTTATGATGAGTTTCACTTAGCAGGTTTTGCTACAGCTGCAATGGTTGGGATCAACTTTACTTTTTGGGATTATTTCTTTGTACAAGCCGAATTAAAAGGTGGATATGCTAACTTAAGTGATATTCGTACAACTGCAAACAAAGCTGATAAAGCAAAACAAGATATTGTATTCTCTCAACAGAATTTAGTTTTTGGAGCAATTATTCCAGTTTTTACTCATAAAAATAAGTTAAACTTTTAATTAAGTGGTTTAATATAAAATATATAGCCTAATTTTAAGAATCGATTAGACGATTTGAAAAAAATTATTAGCGGAGACATCATTTAAGTACAATTTGTACTGGATGATGTCTTTTTTTATCTATAAATTTAACCTTTCTCGATAAAGAATTGTTACTTTTACAATTATTTAGATTTGAAATTAACATGAATAGATTTTCTGTATTAGTCGCAAGTATCTTGATATCGACAACAGCAATGGGACAAAAAGTAATGACGCCAGAACTTCTTTGGCAAGTAAAAAAAGTAGCTCCAGTTGGAGTAACAAAAGATCAAAAAAATCTGATTTATAAAGTAACTTCTACTAACGTAAAAACACAAGAAGACACATCGAAAACATATATGATTTCGTTGGCAGGAGGAAAAGCTTCGGAAATCGAAGATTATAAAACGCTTTTGGCTGATGAATCGTTGAATAAATCTCAACAATATAAAGCAGAAACTGATAAAGTTAAATTACAAAAGGTTTTTGGTTCTGATTATTATCCAGAAATGGACAAATCGAATGTGCAGATTTATAATGAATTAAATTACAGACATTGGGATACTTGGAATGATGGAAATTACGATCATTTATTTGTATCAGAAAATAAAGAAGGTTCGACTAAAATTGATGTTTTAAAAGACGAACCATATTCTGTATCAGAATTTGTTTGGACGCCAGATGGAACAAAAGTTTTGTATGTTTCTAAGAAGAAATTTGGAACGGATTACGCATTAAGCACAAATACAGATATTTATCAATACGATTTAGCAACGAAAACGACGAAAAATATCACAGAAGGAAAAATGGGTTATGACAATACACCAAGTTTTTCTTCTCAAGGAGATTTTGCATTTTTGAGCATGGAGCGCGATGGTTACGAGGCAGATAAAAATGACTTAATCGTTCGTCGTGGTGATATCGAAATGAATATTACAAAACATTGGGACGGAACCGTACAAGGTTATAAATGGAGCAATGATGGTAACAAAATTTATTTCAATGCGCCAGTAGGAGGAACAATTCAATTATTTGAGGTTGATGTAAACTTCAAAATGAGAAAAATGCCTTTTATCAAACAAATTACAAAAGGTGATTTTGACATTGCAGACATCAAAGAAATTGTTGGTAATAAAGCAATTGTTACAAAAACAGATATCAATCACGCTGCAGAAATTTATGTAGTTGATTTGAAATCTGGAGCATTAACTCAATTAACAAACGAAAACAAAGATATCTTCGATAATATTGCGTTGAGTGATGTAAAAGCACGTAAAATTAAAACAACAGACGGAAAAGAAATGTTTGCATGGGTAATTTATCCGCCAAATTTCGATCCGAATAAAAAATACCCAACTTTATTGTATTGTCAAGGTGGACCACAATCTGCTTTAACTCAATTTTATTCTCCTCGTTGGAATTTCCAATTAATGGCAGCACAAGGGTATATTGTAATTGCGCCAAACCGTCGTGGAATGCCAGGTCATGGAGTAGAGTGGAATGAGCAAATTTCTAAAGATTGGGGAGGACAAGTAATGCAAGATTATTTGGCTGCGATTGATGATATCTCGAAGGAATCTTATGTAGATAAAGATCGTCTTGGTGCTGTTGGTGCATCTTACGGAGGATATTCTGTTTATTATTTAGCAGGTATTCACGAAGGTCGTTTCAAATCTTTTATTGCACATAATGGTGTTTTCGATTTGAAATCGATGTACGGAACTACAGAAGAAATTTTCTTTACAAACTGGGACGCTGGTGGCGCTTGGTGGGAAACAAATAACAAAGCTGCGCAAAAAACGTACTCTAAATTTGATCCAAGTAGTACAGAATTAGTAAATAAATGGAATACGCCAATGTTAATTTATGTTGGAGGTCATGATTATCGTGTGCCAATGGGACAAGGGCAAGAGGCTTATCAAATTTTACAATTGAAAGGAATCAAATCTCGTTTTATTTATTTCCCTGAAGAAAATCACTGGGTATTAAAACCACAAAATTCTGTGATTTGGCATACAGAATTTTTCAAATGGTTAAAAGAAACATTGTAATTCATTTGATTTATAAATCATAACTATAATTTAAAAGTGCAATTTCTATAGAAATTGCACTTTTTTTATTTCTTTGAAAATCAATGACAATATCTAATAAACGAACCAATTATTTTTTTAAATTTTGTAGAGTAGAATAATCGTTGTAAATTCAAAAACATAAGTCAAAACCCAATTTATGAGTAAGGATAATAACAAAATATATTTTTCGAATAGCCCATTTACAAACGGACACAAAGTAATAGATTTTGTTTGGAGTGCTCGCCTTGATGAAAATTTTGACCTTTGGATGGATCTTCATTTAGAGTCAGATAATTATGACGAAGAAGAAGAATATAAAGATGATTTGGATGAAATAGATGACATTTCTCAAGAGAATGCCGAAAAGCAACTTTGGATTAATTATGATCACGCAATCATCTCGAGTACATATTGGAACAATAAAGGAATAAAGATCAAAAATGATGTGCAATTAGATTTTAATCAACTCAATAAAAAAACATTCGAAATTGATTCACTTCCAGTGAATTTGGACGAACCTGAAAACCTTGCTTTTGGTATTTCGATGTTAGGAAATGACACAGTTGCTCAGCACGAAATTACGTTTTTAGATACAGAAGAATTTGGTGTTTTTGACATTAAATGGAAAGGAAAAATTGCCAATACATATTTAGGAGAAACCGATTTTGATTACGATTTTTATGTCTATATGAAGAACATAAAATTTAACGGAATTAAAGTTCATCCATCGTTAGAAAAAGAAAAAGTTACAGCATTTTTTGAGAAAAGTTTAACTCATTTTAATGATTTCGAATTAGTAGATACCGATGAATTAGAGTTAGAAAACTATATTCTGAAAATTAAAAGACAAGAAGATTAAAAAATAAATTTACCTTAGATTCATAATTACACTCCTAAACCATTTATATGATCAACCAAATCATCAAAAATTGTGAAGACGAAGAAATTCAGTTTCTCAACGAAATTCAACCTTTTGGATATTTGATAGGAATTCATAAAAATTCGCATCAAATTGAATTTTTTTCTCAAAATATTGATGAATTATTTAAAATTTCTACTGAAAAGATATTAAGCCAACATATTAATCAACTTCATGATTTTGAGCTTGATTTTGATGAGGTTTTGAATTTAGAACAAGGTGAATTTTACCGAACTAATACAAAAGTTAATTCAAAAACCTACCATTTAACAGTTTATCATTTTGATGAATTGATTTATTTGGAGTTAGAAGAATTAATTATTTTAGAAAACAGATTAGCTTATTATAATTTTTCTGAACAAATCCTGTACTCTAAGTCTATAAGCTCAACTTGGGATAGGTTGATTTCATCTATCAAGAGTTTGATTCATTACGAGAGAGTAATGTTGTATAAATTTTTGGAAGATGGTAGTGGCGTTGTTATAGCGGAAGAAAGTGATAAGGGATTAGATTCTTATATGGGGTTGCGTTTTCCAGAATTTGATATTCCTAAACAAGCACGTCAACTGTATTTAAAGAAAAAAAGCCGTTTGGTTGCAGATGTTGATAGTAAAAGAATCATTTTAATTAGTAATGAGAATTATCAAAAAATAAACTTGATGTACTCTTCTGTTAGAGCACTTTCTCCGATACATCTACAGTATTTACGCAATGCTAATTGTGAAGCAAGTTTCTCTATTTCTATTGTAATTAACGAAAAATTGTGGGGAATTGTAGCATGTCAGAATTCCAAGCCAAAATTTATTCCAAATCAAGTTCGTTTGCAAACTGAATTATTGACGCGTCAAGCAAGGTTGACTTATGTGAATTTTAAATCAACTGAACGATTAAAGTTCCAAAATCATTTTAACGAAACAGCGATTAAACTGAAAGAAAATCTTTTAACGGAAGAAAATCTTCAGCAATCAATGAACAATAATCTAAAAGAGGTTCTTAACCTTACAAAGGCAGATGGGATTGCGTTGGTTAATTTTGACGATGTTTTTGTAGAAGGCGAAACGCCAGATAAAGAAGAAATTTTGAGAATAAAAGAATGGGCATTTAAAAGAAACTCAGCACGTTTATTTACCTCGAATACTTTTTATCTAGATTATGGACAAGAGATTAGGCTTAGTCCAAGTTCGGCTGGTGTAATGTTTTGTTTTCTAAATCAAACTTACGAACATTTTATTATTTGGTTCAAAAAAGAACAAGTTCAAACCTTAGATTGGGCTGGAGAACCAAGTAAAATTAAAAATGTAGATGTTATAAATGGCGATGAAATACATAGTTTTTCTCCTCGAACTTCTTTCAAAATTTGGCAAGAGAATATTAAGAATAAATCGTTTATTTGGTTAGATAAGGAGAAATATGTTGCCAAAGAAGTAATAAAGTTAATTATAGAAACACTTCATTTACAATCATTCAAAATTCATAGTTTATATGAGCAATTAAAGGAAATAAATGACGAATTAGACTCGTTTACCTATACAGTTTCTCACGATTTACGTACACCTTTATCGGTGATGAAATTGAATTGTCAGATGCTTCAAAGAAGTTTGATAGATGATGAAATTAAAAATGATCGATTAAAAAGTGTTATTGAAGAAATTGATCGAATGACACAAATGATGCAGGATCTTTTGGCGTTGAGTAAAGCTAAAAAATCAGAAATTGTATTGTCTACAATCGAAACAAAACCAATCATAGAAAAGATTATACACGATGTTTTATTGTATTATAAAACTAATGATACACAAGTTGTTGTAGAAGAAATACATAATGTTTTGGGGGATAAAACGATGTTTTATGAGGTTTTTCTGAATATTATTGGTAATGCAATAAAATATTCTTCCCAAGCACAACATCCAATCATAAAAATATGGTCAGAATTGAATGAAGAGGAGGTTATTTTTAAAGTAAAAGATAACGGAATCGGAATAAAACAGGAAGATTACAACAAGATGTTTAAGCTATTTAGCAGAATGTCTAACACAGGAAATATCTCTGGAAATGGTGTAGGGCTTTCTATTGCGCACAGAATGATGGATAGAATGAATGGTGGTATATCTTTTGAAAGTAAAGTGGGAGAAGAAACAACTTTTATATTAACATTTAAAAAAATCTAACAAATGCTATCTGATTATTTAAAAGAAAAAACAGCGGTTTATCACAAAGAAATTGAAGATAAATTAGAATCGAATAAATTGTTTAACAGCACATTTACAGATAAAAATTATTATAAAATGTTGCAGGTTAATCATATTTTTCTAAAATCGTATGAAGATTCTATTAAAGAATTTTTGAATGAAAAAGACTTAGAAAATTTAGCCTTAACAAAACTCAATAAATTGTCTTTGATTCAACAAGATATTAACGAGTTGGGCTTAGAAGAATTGAATGTGCCAAAACAATTTGAATTACAAAATAGAGCCGAAGCAATTGGAGCTTTGTATGTGATAGAAGGTTCCATGCTTGGCGGAAATGTTATTGCAAAAACACTGAAAAAGTATCCATTTTTAGAGAATAAAAGTTTCAATTATTTTGGACATTATGGTGAAAACCTTGGTCAAATCTGGAAAACTTTTATTGGTTATATCAATCAAGAATTTACAACAGAAGAAGAGCAACAACAAGTTTTTGAAGGTGCTAAAAAAGCCTACGAAGATTTGATAAGTTTTGCTTAGAAAAAATATTTTTTTATGAAGTAATTAAAATTATTGATTAGAATAATTATATTCAAGTGTAAATTATCCTAATTAAGATAAGCTATTTTATCAGATTATTAACTGTTAATCCAATCATCAAATGATCAGTATGAGATGCTTTAAGACTTTGTAACATGTAACCAGCTTCTAAACTAAAAGTAGGCGAAATAACGTAACCAAAGCTTAAACCAAGTCGATTTCTATCAAATGTTTTATCTTTTACAGCTTGCAAAAAAATCTCGTCATACGCTTTCAAATACCACGTATTTTCGATCAATTTTACATTATTTAGTGGAACAGTTGCAGTTAATTGATAACGAAATCTAAATTGTGTATCATTTTCTAAAAAGCGTTCTTCAACACGAAATCGATGCGCGAAATTAAAACGTTGTAAAGCATGTTTTGTATTGAATTGTTGATACAAACGATGTTCGTGACTATGAGCATAATCATCTATAGCAGTAGGATTTCTGTTTTGAATGTAGGCGTAACCAGCTAAAATTGTATTATTATTTTCGGTTAAATTGTATCCTATTCCTCCTCGAATCAAAAGTTGATTCAATTGATCTAAATCTTCGTACGAACGATATTGTATATCCGACTGAAAATTAAAATCTTTATTGATTTTTTGATTGATATTTAAGGCATTCCAAGTCCTGAAATTACTTTCTTGCGCTTGTACCCCGAAGCTGGCTAAAACAATAAAACTGGCTAATATTTTTTTCATTCATTCAATTTTAACGAAAATATAAAAAGCTTTGAAAATGATTCGTGTCATTTATCATTTTCTCAATGATTAAGTTTATTTTTTTGCGCTTTTATTTAAACAATTATCTTGAAATTGGAGAGTGAAAAATTCACCAAAGTTGTATATTTAAGTTATAATTTCTGTGATTATGGAAGAATTTTTAGCAAAATCGATTCAAAATGAATTGATTTTAATTTGTATATCGATTATAATTGGCGTTTTGATCGGTACGGAAAGAGAATATCGCAACAAATCTGCCGGATTAAGAACATTCATTTTAGTTAGTTTTGGATCTTGTTTGTTCACAATTCTTTCGATCCGAATTGGAGTAGAAAATCCAGATCGATTGGCTGCAAATATCATCACGGGAATTGGATTTCTAGGAGCCGGAGTAATTTTTAAGGACGATAATAAAGTTGCAGGAATTACGACCGCAACTACTATTTGGGCGACTGCATCGTTGGGAATGTGTATTGGCGCGGGTTATGTCTATTTAGGTTTATTGGGAAGTGTTATCGTTTTGATTATTTTGGTTGGATTAACTTATCTTCAAAATTATATTGATGATTACCATAAAATTAAAAATTATACAATTCTGACAAAGTCGAAAGAGGAATATGAATATTGCCAAACATTATTTAAAAAATTTGATTTAAGATTTTCGGTTGCTAAGCAACATGCTACAGATGGAAATGTTTCTACAACTTGGTTGGTTAGAGGTAAAAGTAAACAACATAAAATGTTAATGAAACAATTATTAGATGATAAAATTATAAAAACCTATCAATTTTAATTAGAATGAAAAACCTAACAGATGACAAAAATATTTGGTTAGATGAACCAGAAGAGCACGATTTTCCCGCTGCGCAAGATTATTTGGAATTAATTTTTAAACCTGAAATAGCTGTTTCGCTTGTAAATAAATTATCGGAAGCCGAAACAATTATCAAGAAATCCAAAGACATTTTCAGAGCGAGTAAATTGAGTTTACTTCCTTTGGAGAATAGGCATGTTCAAGAGAATTTCAAAAAAATAAAAGCAAATAAGAGGCTTTCTCCAATTTTGTTGGTGCGATCTGCAAACGAATTAATCATTGCAGATGGTTATCATCGCTTGTGTTGTAGTTATTATTTGACGGAAGATTTGGACGTTCCTTGTCGATTGATTTATGTCGAATAAAAAAAGTGAAATCAAACCTTGATTTCACTTTTTTATTATCTAAATTCTATCCGTGTATTGCTTCTTTATTTCCGTAAGATTGAATCAAATTTCCTTCAAAATCCAACCATTCTTTCCAACGTTTGTCCACATCAACATCAGTGGAAAGTTTTCGAGCAAAATTTAAGAAAGTAGTATAATGATTTGCTTCCGAAACCATCAAATCATAGTAAAATTTTGCTAATTCTTCGTCATTAATATTTTGTGATAATGTTCTGAAACGTTCACAACTTCTAGCTTCAATCATCGCTGCGAATAATAAACGATCCACAAAAGCCATATTACGAGAACCATCTTTTTTACAAAATTTCATCAACTGACCAACGTAATCATCTTTACGCTCGCGACCTAATTTGTATCCACGACGCTCGATAATTTCTACAACCATTTTGAAATGTTGCATTTCTTCGATGGCAATATCTGACATTTCTTGAATAAATTCGTCATGTTCAGAATTATACGCAATCATTGTAATCGCATTTGTTGCCGCTTTTTGCTCACACCACGCATGGTCTGTTAAAATTTCTTCTAAATTTCTTTCCGCAATATCAGCCCAACGTGGGTCTGTCAAAAGTTTTAATCCAAGCATTTTTCGAAAAATATTAAGTCCAAATTTACGAAATTATATTGTTTAAAGATTGAATGTGAAAAATCGTTTTCTAAATGGTTTTCTTTTCAATCATTTCTAACATCACATCCGAAGCATGTTTAAAAGTTGGAGCTTGCTCTGTTAAACTTGCAGCATTCTTTTTATTGACTTTAAAAATTAAATCTTTCTCAATTGTAAATAATAAAGCGTTTGTAAATGGATTTTTGATGTAAGAACTCAAAATTAAAAAAGTCTGTTCAACACTATGAAATTGCTCAACTTCTTCGGTTTTATAACGAAATGTGAAGGCAAAATTGTACTCATTATTTTCTAAAAGATGTAAACGAACAAAAATATTTTTAAGATCAGTATCTCCAATAGTTTTGGCCATTGTCAATTTTGCAAAAGTTCCTTCTTTGATACTTGATTTTACTTGCTCGAAAAATTCTTCAAAAACAGTTTGATAAGACATTTTATATAATTTTAGCTGCAAATTTACATTAAAATAAGCCAAATTGTGTGTATAATATTTAATCTTCCAATTAAGAAACAGAAAGTGTAATTTTGTGGGATGAAAAAACTTTTAATCATTGGTCAAGTTTGGCCAGAACCAACTTCTTCTGCGGCAGGAACTCGAATGATTCAGTTAATCGATTGTTTCAAAAAAACTGAATTTGAGATAACTTTTGCGTGTGCTGCTTCAAAATCTGATTATAGTTTTGATTTGATTTCGAAAGGAATAAAAGAAGTTGAAATTCAGTTAAATGATGATAGTTTTGATGATTTTGTAAGAGAATTAAATCCTGAAATTGTTCTTTTTGATCGTTTTATGATTGAAGAACAATATGGTTGGCGCGTTTCGAAAGAATGTCCAAATGCATTGAAAATTTTGGACACAGAAGATTTACATTTTCTACGAAATGCGCGACAAGAAGCAGCTAAAAAAGGAATAGAATTTACAGAAGATTTATTGTTTTCTGATTTAGCAAAACGAGAAATAGCTTCTATTTTACGCTGTGATTTATCGTTGATGATTTCAAAAAAGGAAATGGATATTCTTCAAAATCAATTTAAAATTGATGAAAAAATCTTGTATTATTTACCTTTTTTAGAAAATGAAATTACAAATGAAAAAATCAATTCTTGGAAAAGTTTTGAAGAAAGAGAATATTTTATGTTTATCGGAAATTTTATTCACGAACCTAATTTTAATTGTGTTCAGACCTTAAAAAAAGAAATTTGGCCAATTTTGAGAAAGAAACTTCCGAAAGCTGAATTACATATTTATGGTGCTTATGCAACGCAAAAAGTTTTGCAATTAAATAATCCTTCCGAACGATTTTTGATCAAAAGTAGAGCAGAAAATGCGCAAGAAACGATGTCAAATTACAAAGTTTTGTTGGCGCCGATTAATTTTGGCGCTGGTGTAAAAGGAAAGTTTGTGGATGCAATGCAAACCGGAACGCCTTCGGTTACGACTACGATTGGAGCAGAAGCAATGAAAGATAATTTTGATTGGAATGGTTTTGTAGAAGATGATTTTGAAGCGTTTGTGGAGAAAGCTATTTTGCTTTACAATAATGAGAAAGAGTGGGAAATTGCTCAACAAAATGGAGTCAAAATTCTGAATGAAAATTACAATAAAACTAAATTTGAAGTTGATTTTTTAGAGAAAATTAAATCGATTGAAGCAAATTTAATCCAACATCGAAATCAAAATTTTATTGGTCAAATTTTGCAACATCATCATCATCAAAGTACAAAATATATGTCACTTTGGATTGAACAAAAAAACAAAAACCTTCCGAAATAGGAAGGTTTTTTTATGATTATTCTACTTTGAAGCTATTTGCAATTTTGACAAAATCGCTTTTCATTATTTCTTGATTTTCGAAACTGCAATATTGTAAAATCTGATAGACAAATTCTTTCGTTTCGATTACAGTTTGTAGGAAATAAATATGACCAGATTCGGGATCATTTGTTTCAAATTCGGTATAGGCATAATTGAATCCCTGTTCGTAGGCAACATAAGGTTTTTTGATGTAATTAAACCCTTTTTGTGTTTTATATGGCTCGATAGAATTTAGCGTATAATCAATCATATCTAAATTAGAATCTGCTAATTTTAATTCATCTTTGTGTTCAAAAATCACAAAACCATACGAATTTGGCTTTGGAGCAAGACTTTCAAATTGTATAGTTGCATAATCATTTAACCCAACTGTACGCTGAAAATCTTTTGGAATAGTTAACGCAAACGATTCAGCTCCATGTATTTTCTGTTGAGCAAAAGCGGTAATACATGTAAAAAGAGTGGCGATGAATAACAATTTTTTCATTGGATGAATTTAGATGACGAATATAAAAAAAGCCTTGTTTATCACAAGGCTATAACGTTATTTTTTAAAATAAATTGTTTATTTCGTTGAACAAGAATTATTTCCTGATTGACAAGGCGAAGTTCCTTCTACAATTTTTACACCTTCAACTTCTTTTATTTTACCAAAACCTCCAGCAACGTCAATCAAATTTTCGTAACCACGAGCGCGTAAAATTGAAGTGAAAATCATCGAACGATATCCTCCTGCACAATGTACTAAATAGGTTTCCTCTGGATCGATTAATTTCATTGATTCGTTGATGAAATCTAATGGAGCTGTAATTGCACCTTCTACGTGAGAAGTTTCATATTCACCTGGCTTACGAACGTCCAAAATTTTTAATTCAGTTTCATCAACTAACTCTACAAACTCTTCTGGAGAAACCGAAACAATTTCATCGAAATCTTTTTCAGCTTCAGCCCAAGCTTGGAAACCATTGTTCAAAAATCCGATTACATTGTCATATCCGACACGAGCCAAACGTGTTACCGCTTCCTCTTCTTCACCAATTTCTGCAATTAACAAAATTGGTTGTTTGATATCTGTGATTAATGTACCAACCCAAGGTGCAAAATTTCCTCTAATTCCAATATTGATGGAGTTTGGAATAAATCCAGCTGCAAAAGTTTGAGGATCGCGAACATCTAAAATTAACGCATTTGTATCTTCCGCAACTTGCATAAATTCGTCTGGAAATAAAGCTTTATTCGCACGTTCTTTCACTACATCCAAAGATTCAACACCCAATTTGTTCATCATTACATTTTCTGGAAAATAGAATGGAGGAGGTAATAATCCTGAAGTTAATTCTACGATAAACTCTTCTTTTGTCATGTTAGGATTCAACGCATAATTTACTTCTTTTTGATTTCCTAATGTATCAAAAGTTTCTTTACTCATGTTTTTTCCACAAGCAGAACCCGCTCCGTGAGCAGGATATACAATTATATCATTAGCTAAAGGCATAATTTTTGTTCGTAACGAATCAAATAAATAACCTGCTAATTTTTCTTGTGTTAAATCTGTATTTAATTTTTGTGCTAAATCTGGACGACCAACATCACCAATAAATAAAGTGTCCCCAGTAAAAAGAGCGTAATCTTTACCGTTTTCATCTTTCAATAAATACGTTGTACTTTCCATTGTATGTCCAGGTGTATGCAAAGCTGTAATGGTGATATTTCCTAAAGAAAAAACTTCGCCATCTGTTGCGATATGTGCATCAAAATTTGGCTCTGCAGTTGGACCATAAATAATTGTAGCACCAGTTTTTTGAGCTAAATCTAGATGTCCAGAAACGAAATCTGCATGAAAATGCGTCTCGAAAATGTATTTGATTTTAGCATTGTCTTTTGTCGCTTGATCGATATAAGATTGTGTTTCTCTTAACGGATCAATAATTGCAACTTCACCATTGCTTTCTATATAATAAGCACCTTGCGCAAGACATCCGGTGTAAATTTGTTCAATTTTCATAAGAATGATTTAGTGTGTAAAAATACAAATATTTAAATTTAGAATTTTCCTCTGATGGATGAATTCTGATACTTTTCTTCTATTTAAACTCAAATAAGATTGATAGTTAGCCTAAAATTTATGAATGAAATCATAGGTTATTTGGCAATCTTTTTTAGATTAATAAATAATTCAGTTTTTGCTCTTGGCGGAATAGAATTGTAACAATTTTCCATGACTTTGAAATCAAAATAATCGTTGAAATACGTCTGATATTCAGTTTTATCACCTCCAAAAGGCGGCGTGTCATTTCCGAATTCTCTGTTGAATAATACACCAACTAATTTTCCGTTTTCGGCTAATAGTTCGTTCATTTTGATACTATAACTTTGACGTAATTTTGGATCTAATGCACAGAAAAAAGTTTGTTCTAAAATCAAATCAAATTCACCATCTAACTCAAAAAAGTCTTGATGAAGAACTTTGATATTGGGAATATGTTTAAATTTTTCTTTGATTTTTTCGACTACAATTTCCGAAATGTCAATCAATGTAATATTTGTAAAACCTTGTTCCAAAAGGTATTCTGCTTCGTAAGCATTTCCACAACCAGGAATCAAAATACGGATATTTTTATCTTCTAATTGATCGATATACTCTTTTAGTGGAGTAGAAGGAGCTTTTAAATCCCAACCAGTTTGATTTGTGATGTATTTATCGTTCCAAAAATTTTCGTTCAGTTCCATACTTTAAATTATTGAATTATAAATTCTTCGATGAACATAAAAATTGCCATTAAAATAATGAAGATTGCAAATGTTCGTTTTAGAAATTGTACTGGTAAAAATTTGTTGATGTAGGTTCCGACAAGAATTCCAACCATAGAAATTCCAATGAAAACACTCAAAAAACTCCAATCAATTTTGATGTGTAAAGCATCACCAATAAAAAATCCGATAAGTGAATTGATGGCAATAATTACCAATGAAGTTGCCGAAGCTCTTTTCATATCTAATTTTGCAACCATCATCAATGCTGGAACAATCAAAAAACCACCACCAGCACCAACCATTCCTGTTAATCCTCCGATTAAAAATCCTTGAATAAATAAAACAGGATTTAACTTATTATTTTTCTGATCAACTTCTACATCTTTCTTACCTTTTAACATAGAAATAGCGGCGAAAACCATCAGAATAGCGAATAAACCAAACATTGCCATTCGGCGTGTGACGATAAAATCGCCTATAGCAAATAAATTAGTTGGTAAGGCAGGAATTAAAAATGCGCGAACCAATGTAATTCCAACAACAGCTGGTAAACCAAATTGAAAAACAACTTTCCAATCAACCATTTTTTGCGAAGCTTGCTTTATTCCTCCAATCAATCCTGTCGATCCAACAATGCATAATGAATAAGCAGTAGCAATTTTTTCGTCGAAATGAAAAATATACGCTAAAATAGGAACGGCTAAAATAGATCCACCACCACCAAGAACTCCCATAATTAGTCCGATGAAGAAGGCGCCTACAAAACCAAAAAACTCTATAAAATCCATTTTTTTTCTCTCGATTTTTACAAATCTATAGCAAATACAATAACAATTACTATAGATATATTATGAAATATTGTTGTAAATTAATACAAATGCCTACTAAATCAATAGACGTGTATTATTTTACTTTTTTTTAATTATTATGCAAATTTGGTGTAACATTTTCAAAAAAACTGCTACTAATGTTACATAAGCATAATAGATAAAAAACTTAAAAATTACTAAATGAAAAAAATTTTTATGTCTATCTTATTTGCAGGATCAGCGTTATTTGGTCAGCAAATAAAATTTGATGAGTATACTCTACCAAACGGATTGCATGTTATCCTTCATCAAGATAATTCTGCTCCAGTTATTACAACAGGTGTTATGTATCACGTAGGTTCGAAAGATGAGCAAGTTGGTAAAACAGGTTTTGCACACTTTTTTGAGCATTTATTATTTGAAGGTACACAGAACATCAAAAGAGGAGAATGGTTCAAAATTGTATCTTCTCATGGAGGTTCTAACAATGCGAATACAACAACGGACAGAACATATTATTACGAAACTTTTCCATCAAATAATTTAGAATTAGGATTATGGATGGAATCTGATCGTTTGCGTCAACCAATCATCAACCAAATTGGTGTTGATACACAAAAAGAAGTTGTAAAAGAAGAAAAACGTTCTCGTTTAGACAATCAGCCTTATGGTAAATTTTCGTACGGAGAAGCAGTTAATCCTCACCTTTTCAAAAAACATCCTTATCGTTGGAGTGTAATTGGTTCTTTTGAGGATTTAAGTAATGCGAAATTAGACGATTTCAAACACTTTAGTCAAACTTTTTATGTGCCAAACAATGCTGTATTAGTTGTTGCGGGTGATTTTAATAAAGACGAAGCAAAGAAATTAATTGAGAAATATTTTGGTGTAATTCCAAGAGGAAAAGATGTTGTGAAAACTGTTGTGAAGGAAGATCCAATTACATCAGAAATTCGTGCAACAGAATATGATGCAAATATTCAGATTCCTTTATTGGCGATTAATTATCGTACGCCAGACAACAAATCAAAAGATGCTTATGCATTAGAAATGTTATCAAGTTATTTAACAGGTGGAAAATCATCAGTTTTATATAAAAAATATGTTGACGAGAAAAAAGAAGCATTACAAATTTTTGCTTTCAATCGTCAAATGGAAGATTACGGGATTTATTCAATCGGAATTTTACCTCAAGGAGAAGTTTCTTTGGATAAATTAGAAGGAGATTTACAACAAGATATAGAAAAAGTTCAAACAAATTTGATTTCTGAAGAAGATTACCAAAAAATCTTAAATGGAATTGAAAATAGTTTTGTGGCTTCAAAATCGGGTGTTCAAAACATTGCACATGCTTTAGCAGATGCTTATATGTTGGGCGGAGATACAAATAAAATCAACGAAGAATTGAAAATTTATCAATCTGTAACAAGAGAAGATATTCGCAATGTTGCTAAAAAGTATCTAAACAAAAACCAACGTGTAATTATTCATTATTTACCAGAATCTAAAAAAGCTGCAAAATAAAAAACAACCGAATTATGAAAACAAAAATATTATCTCTTGCAATCGCTTTTATGGCAGTTAGCTTAAATGCGCAAGTGGCGATTCCAATGCCAAAACCAGGACCAGCACCGACGGTTAATTTAGGAAAATCGAACGAATTCAAATTAAAAAATGGTTTAACAGTTATAGTTGTTGAAAATCATAAATTACCACGAGTTTCTGCGACATTAACTATCGATAATCCACCATTTGCATTAGGTGCAAAAAAAGGAGCAGAGTCGTTGTTAAGCGAAATGTTGGGAACAGGAACAAAAACAAAATCGAAAGACGATTTCAATAAACGTATTGAGTTTTTAGGAGCTCGCGTTAATTTTTGGGAAGAAGGAGCTTCTGCAAGTTCTTTGACTAAATATTTCAACGAAATTTTTGGTTATATGGCAGATGGGGCTATGAATCCAAACTTTACTGAAAGTGAATTTACTGATGTTAAAAAACGTTACATCGAAGGTTTAAAAGCTGATGAAAAATCTGTAGAAGCAGCAGCATCTCGCGTTTCGAATATATTAGTTTATGGAAAAAATAATCCTTTCTCAGAATTTGATACACCAGCCCAAATTGAGAAAATTACATTGCAAGATGTGAAGGATTACTACAATACCTACTACAAACCAAACAATGCTTATTTGATTGTTGTTGGAGATATCTCGACAAAAGATGTAAAAGCATTGGCGGAGAAAAACTTTAATTCTTGGCAAGCAGGAAAATTAAATATTCCAGCATTTCCAAAAGTAGAAGAGGTTACAAAAACGGAATTAAACGCGATTAATATGCCTAATGCAGTGCAATCTGTGGTTTCGGTTTCGTATCCAGTTCAGTTAACGAAGAAAGATCCAGATTATTATGCAGCGTTAATTGCGTCGTCTATTTTAGGGGGAGATTTCAATTCGAAATTGAATATGAATCTTCGTGAAGCGCATGGTTGGACATATGGTGCACGTGGTGGAGTTTCTGATTCTCGTTACATTGGACGTTTCAGTACAAATGCAACTGTTCGTAACGAAGTGACGGATTCTGCAATCGTTGAGACGATGAAAGAAATCAAAGGAATGACGGTAAATAAAATCGACCAAAAAATGTTGGACGATGTAAAAGCGAAATTCTTAGGAAACTTTATTTTGACTTTAGAAAGTCCTTCTACGGTTGCTAACCAAGCTTTAACGAAAAAGACAAATCAATTATCAGATAGTTTTTATGCAGATTATATCAAAAATATAAATGCAGTAACAATTGATGATGTTTTACGTGTTTCGAAAAAATATTTCCGTCCAGATCAAGCAAAAATCAATGTAACAGGGAAATTAGAGCAAATTGCTCCAGCTTTAGAAAAGTTAGGTTATCCAGTTAATTACTACGATTCTTTCGGAAATAAAACTGATAAACCAACATCTGGTGCAAAAACTACAACAGTTACTGTCGCTCAAATCACAGATAATTATTTCAAAGCTATTGGTGGCGCGGATAAAGTGAAAGCTGTAAAATCGATTGCTCAAAAAGGAAAAATAGAGACAATGGGAATGAGTGGAGACTATGTCATAAAAAATGCAACACCTAATAAAACTGCAACTGAATTCACGATTATGGGAATGACTATTAAACAAGTTTTTGATGGTCAAAAAGGTTATATGTCTCAAGCAGGTCAAAAAATGGATTTACCAGCAGATATGACAGCTCCTTTGTTTAAGACAAATTCATTATTTACGCCTTTGTCAGAAGGGTATAAAACGGCTAAAGTAGAAGGAATCGTTTCTGAAAACGGAGTTGAATATTACAAAGTTGTTGCTGCAGATATTTCTCGTACAGATTTTTATGATGTAAAAACTGGTTTGTTAATGAAATCTGAGCAAAAAATGAAATCTCCACAAGGTGATATGATTGCAACGACAATTAACAAAGGATATAAAACGTTTGATGGAATATTAATGCCTTCTGAAATGATAACAGAAACTGGTCCACAAACGATCAAAATTATTATCGATGCAACAGAAATTAATAAAAACGTTTCTGACGCAGATTTTAAATAACAATTCTTTTAAATATTTTTCAAATTAAAAGGCAATTCGTATTTTTCGGATTGTCTTTTTTTATGTGACTATTATGAATAAATACTTTTTTCTAATTATAATCTTGATTTCAAGTTTGTGTTTTGCACAGTTACCAAAAGGTAATACTTTTATTTATGAGTTAAGTTCTGATGTAGAATTTAAATCGTCAAAATCTTTTGATTTGATAAAATCAACTTCGAATCCTGTTGAATATATTTATACGTATAACGGAGAGCAAGCTTTGTTTGTTCCGATTGAAAAGTTGAATAATTCCCAAACTTTAGAAATTGATATGGTACAAATTTTTGTAAGAGCAAATGGTATGTTTTATTATGATTATAAAAATCAATTTATATCGAATAAAAAAAATCTAATGAATAAAGAATATCTTGTGACTTCAAAGTTTGATGATTTATACTGGATTGATTTGAACGAAACAGAAGAAATAAACGGAGTTCTTACCAAGAAATATAATACAAAACGTAAAGATAAAGGATTAAAAGAGGATAAAATTATTACTACAACTATTTGGGTTGACGAAACATATTCTGATAATATTGCGCCTTTTGGATTGATGGGTTTGAAAGGAATTATTGTTAAAGCAAACTTTAATGGAGGAAACAATTTAATTTTAAAACGAATTGAAACAAATCCTTTAAAAGAAATAAAACCACTTAACGCAAAAAATGAGGTAACTAAAGAAGAATTTCAAGAAATTATAGACCAACGTATGCTTGAATATCGTAGAAAAAGAGCAGAAAAACTTGAGATTAATAACTGAAAATTATTTTTAAAAATGAATAAATCTTATTTTTGAGAAAATTTTAATCAAAAAACAAAATATATAATGGCAACAATCAATTGGCAAACGGTAAAGGAGTACGAAGATATCACGTTCAAGAAATGTGATGGTGTAATGCGTATTGCGTTTAATCGTCCTGAAGTTCGTAATGCATTTCGTCCGAAAACTGTTTTCGAATTATTAGATGCTTTTCAATTAGCAGAAGAAGACCGTGAAGTTGGTGTAATTTTATTGACAGGAGAAGGACCATCTGCAAAAGACGGTGGTTGGGCTTTCTGTTCTGGAGGAGATCAACGTGTTCGTGGCGCAAAAGGTTATGAAGGACAAGATGGTGTTGGACGTTTAAATATTTTAGAAGTTCAGCGTTTGATTCGTTTTTCGACTAAAGTTGTTGTAGCTGTGGTAAACGGTTGGGCAGTAGGTGGAGGACATTCTTTGCACGTGGTTTGTGATATGACATTGGCTTCTAAAGAGCACGCAATTTTCAAACAAACTGATGCTGATGTAGCTTCATTTGATGGTGGTTACGGTTCGGCTTATTTGGCTAAACAAGTTGGTCAAAAACGTGCGCGCGAAATCTTTTTCTTAGGATTGAATTACTCTGCACAAGAGGCTTACGATATGGGAATGGTTAATTTAGTTGTTCCACATGATGAGTTAGAACAAGTTGCTTTTGATTGGGCACAAGAGATTTTAACAAAATCGCCAACGGCAATTAAAATGTTGAAATATGCATTCAATTTAGTGGACGATGGTTTAGTTGGACAACAAATTTTTGCAGGAGAAACAACACGTTTTGCATACGGAACAGAAGAAGCTGTAGAAGGTCGTAATGCATTCTTAGAAAAACGTCCAAGAGATTTTTCTAAATTTAGATAAGAAAATTTTCAAAATATAAACGAAAAGCGATGTTCAACATCGCTTTTTTTATTTCTATAAAATCAATTACTTTTACTCAAAACCTAATTAATTTGTGATAATAGATTTTCCTGTATCCATTGAAATTTTTGGACATTCAGTCTTAATTCATCCTATTCTCGAATCGGTCGGAATTTTTATTGCGATGCGTTATTATGCATTTCTACGAAAACGAAACAAATCAAGTTTATCGATAACACAATCGTTTAGTATAATTATAGGCGCTTTAATTGGTGCACTTTTGGGATCTAAAATAATTGGAACATTAGAAAATCCGCAAGCTCTTTTGGATGCAAAAAATCCTTTTCTCTTTTTCTGGACAAGTAACACAATCATAGGTGGTTTAACCTTTGGTTTAATTGGTGTAGAACTCACAAAAAAGATAATTAGATACAAAGAAAGTACAGGAGATTTGATTACTTTTCCTTTGATTTTAGCGATGATAATTGGACGAATTGGTTGCTTTTTAACAGGCATTTATGAACAAACATATGGAATAGAAACAACATCTATTTTCGGAATGGATTTAGGCGATGGATTGTTACGTCATCCGGTTGCTTTGTACGAAATTGTTTACCTTATTTTGCTTTGGATAGTTTTAAAAATCGTTCAGAAAAAATATATTTATCCTTCTGGATATTTGTTTCAAATCTTTATGCTGGCTTATTTTGTGTTTCGTTTCTGTTTAGATTTTATCAAACCAATACATCCCATTTTTTTAGGATTAAGTTCTATTCAAATTACTTGTGTTGGTGTTATTTTTTATTATATCTTTA
>NZ_JAOCDJ010000028.1:0-30085 GCF_029840885.1 Empedobacter sp. GD03861 | reverse complement strand
ACAAAAAGAAAAGAAAAAGGGATACTTTATAGTTAACTACTCGGGAGGAATTGTCGCAAAGCGAGAATAATTTATTCAAAAAAATAAATAAATTTTTAATTTTGTTTAACATGTAAAATAGATTTACATTCATACTATATATAATATGCGCGATGATTTCGAAAGAAAAAGAATATTTTGAGATAATAAATAACATTTACCTAAAAGTAATTGAAGAAGAAAATTTGGGAGAAACAGCTAACTATATACCTGAATTATCTAAAATAGACGGTGAGAAATTTGGAGTTTCTTTATTGTTTACGGATCAACTTCAGTTTGGATTTGGTAATTGTGAAGAAAAATTCTCGATTCAAAGTATTTCAAAAGTATTGCTTTTGGCTTTAGTTTATAGAGAAATTGGCGAGAAAATTTGGGAAAGAGTTGATGTAGAACCTTCGGGAACGCCTTTTAATTCATTATTGCAATTAGAAACTGACAAAGGAATTCCTAGAAATCCATTTATTAATTCGGGCGCTTTAGTGGTTTGCGACATCTTAATTGATATTTGCGATAATCCGAAAGCATATTTTTTAGATTTTATCAAAAAGGTTTCTGGTAATTATTCTATTCAATATTCTGATAAAATTGCAAAAAGTGAGTTTTCTACTGCTTATCGTAATACAGCTTTGACAAATTTTATAAAATCGTTGGGCAACATTCATAATTCTCCTGATGAAGTTCTGGATTTGTATGTTTATATCTGCTCGATTGAAATGTCGTGTATGGAGTTGAGTAAAACTTTTTCTTTTTTGGCTAATAAAGGAAAAAACTTATTTGATGATTATCAAGTTTTAAACATTAGTCAAACAAAACGAATCAACGCTATTATGCAAACTTGCGGTTTCTATGATGAATCTGGTGAATTTGCTTTTCGTGTTGGATTACCTGGAAAAAGTGGTGTTGGCGGAGGAATTGTTGCAATTATGCCCAAATATTACATTGTTTCAGTTTGGAGTCCTAAACTAAACTTAAAAGGAAACTCCTATCGAGGAATGAAATTTTTGGAAGAATTTACAACCGCAACAGAGGATTCTATTTTTTAGAATTGATAATCTCCATCACTTTATTCACCGTTTCTTCTAAATTCATGTTCGAATTATCAACTTCTATTGCATCATCTGCTTTACGAAGTGGTGAATATGCGCGATGAGAATCTATATAATCTCTTTCGTTCACATTTTTTAGAACCTCATCTAATGGAATATTTTTCCCTTGTTGTTGATATTCTAAAAAGCGACGTTGCGCACGAACTTCTGGTGAAGCTGTAACAAAAATTTTGATATCTGCATTTGGAAAAACTGTTGTCCCAATATCGCGACCATCCATCACAATACCTCCTTTTTCTCCCATTTGCTGTTGAAGCGCTACACAATAATCGCGAACAGCAGGAATCTCAGAAATTGGACTAACCATTTTAGAAACTTCCATCGTACGAATATCAGCTTCTACATTTTCACCATTCAAAAAGGTAAGATTCTTTTGAGTTATAAGATCTTGTTTAAATTCTATCTTAATGTCAGATAAATTGATTATTAATGCTTGCTCATCAATTTTATTATCGACAATATACTGATGTTGAAATGCATACAAAGTCACAGCGCGATACATTGCACCGCTATCAATATGTGTATAACCAAGATTTCTTGCAATAATTTTTGACATCGAACTTTTTCCTGTAGAAGAATATCCGTCGATTGCAATAATTAAATTTTCTTTCATCTATATAGAATTGAAGACAAAGATAAGATTTTATAGTTGTTTGAAAAGTTTTTATAACCAAGGATTACTTCTCCAATAATCTCGACCTTGAATAATTCGGTCTAAATTGAGAATCAAACCAAAGTGATTAGAACCTCCAGATTTGTGGTAATTCGCATGACTAAACTCGAATCGAAAAGCATTTATACGGATTCCAAAACCATACGTTAAACCAGATAAAGAGCGAATTCCTTCGGCTGCTAATTCATTTCCACGTTTGAAATTATAACCTAAACGCATATTAAAATCTGATTCTGGAAATAATTCTGCTCCAACCGAAAGGTGATCAATCATTTTTCTTCCAGCAGAAACTTCTTGTCCGTTTTTATTATAAGGTTGGGAAATATCAAACTTCTGTAAATCGTGCAAAGAAAACGTAAATTCTAACGGAACATGTTCTAATCGATGAGAAATTCCCAAATTAACTTGCGTTGGCATATCTTCTTTTTTGCCATTATACGTTTGAATTTGTTGACCGATATTACGCACAACCAGCGAAACATTGATATTTTTATCAAAATCGTGGTACGAAAGACCAACATCTCCAGCAATTGCCGAAGATTTATATGATTCGATAGTAGAATTGATGTATTTTAAATTTGCTCCAACTGTCCAATAATCACCCAAAACACGTGCATAACCAACTGTAATCGCTGCATCATTTGCTTTGAAATTCCCTGTCACATTTCCGTTTTCGTCAGTTCCAATTAATTTTCCGTAATCAACATATTGACCATGAACAGAAACAAAATTTTCTTGATCGATTTCATAAACCGTCGAAAATGTCCCGAAATCTACATCCGCAATATAATTGACGTAATTGATTCCGAATTGACCGTGCATTTCTCGGTTCATCAAAGCTGGATTCCATAAAGAAGAATTGGGATCTGCATCCCAAGAAGTTGCTGCATTTCCTCCCAAAGCCGCTTGACGTGGAGAAGTTGTAATGTTCAAAAACTCGTAAACACGCGTTCCATCTTGCGCAAAAATCGAAGTTGATAGCGCGATAAACAATAATGTACTTAGCTTTTTAAACATTTAGCAAAAATAAAGATTTTGTAGAATAACGAAAACAGAATGATTTTGGTATGTATGAAACAAAATTTTAGGCTTTCTGAAAAAAAGCTTAACTTCAATTTACCTAAAAAACACTTTATGGAATTTTTAATTGCCATTATTATATTCGTATTGATTGTTATTTTGTTTAATAAAGTTTCGAAACTAAAAAAACAAATTGATTATCAAGAAACTAAACTAAAGCATTTGCAAGAGCAATTGAATGCGAAAGAAATTAAAACTGAATCAAAACCAATTGTTGAGCAACCAAAAATAGTTGAAGAGAAAAAAATTGAACCTCAACCAGAAGTTGTTTCCTATCATAAAGTTGAAATGCCAAAAGGTATTTTTGACAAAATCCCACCAAAACAAACAACTGAAAGTAGTTTTGATAAAAATCTAAACAGCGCAATTGCATTTATTAAAGACAATTTCTTGACGATTTTCGGAATTGTAACCTTAGTTCTAGGAATTGCTTACTTCGTAAAATATGCAATTGATCAAAATTGGATCAACGAAACTTTCCGAGTAATGATTGGAATTGGAGTTGGTTTAGGAATTATTGGAATTGCTCATTTTATTCGGAAAAATTTTGAAATCTTTTCTTCCATCTTAATCGGTGGCGGATTAACCGTTTTATATTTCACCTTAACCATCGCCTTCCGAGAATATCATTTACTTTCTCAGAATACCACTTTTGGATTATTAACAATTGTAACGATTTTCTCTATCGTGATGGCAATGTTATATAATCGACAAGTTTTAGCCATTTTTTCGATTATTGGTGGTTTTACCGCTCCATTGATGATTAGTACAGGCGAAAGCAATTTTGTATTTCTGTTTGGTTATTTAACGATTCTAAACTTGAGTATGCTGTACATGGCTTGGCGAAAAGATTGGCAAGTTATTTCGTTTATCGCATTTGGCTTTACCTTTATATATAGTATCGCTTGGATCGACAATTCTAAAACCTCAACGCAATATCTTTTCTTTGGCTTGCTTTACGTTATTTTCACTATTACAAGTTTAATTAACTACATCAAAAAAGGAGAATTTTCGGTTTGGAATTGCCTTTTACTAATTTTCAATACCATTTTATCAACCATTTTAATTTCTTCGGTTTATTATTTTATTGTTGGAAATAATAATGGTTTAATGGCTTTCATATTTGGATTGATAAACGCTTTCGGTGCATTTTACATCTACAAAACATCTAAAAATAATTTATTACAAAATACCTTAATCGGTTTGAGTATTGCGCTTATCACAACTGCAATTGCCTTACAATTTAAAGCAAATGTCGTCTCGATTTGTTTCTCGATTGAATCAACCTTGTTACTGTTTCTTTGGAAAAAAAGTAAAGAAAACATTTTCAAAGTCTTTTTCATTGCGATGTTTCCATTTTTATTGATTGCTTTATGCGTCAATTGGTTTGATTATATCAATATTGAAAAACATTTAGTCGTAATTTTCAATCACGTTTTCATCACAAGTTTTATTGCATTAATTTGTTCTATTGCGAATATATATTTGATGAAAGATTTCGAAACCGAAGAACAATTTTTAGGTTTCAAGCTCAATCATTCCAAATTTATTTTCATCTCAACATCACTTTTATTGATGTACACAGGAATTTTGTTCGAATTAATTTACCAAATCGAACCTTATTTCAACTTTATGATGATTGTAAGTTATGTATTGATTTATACATTATTCTTTATTGCATTTGTTTTAGCGCAGCGCGAAAAACTAAATTTAGGAAATGCTTTGCAACTTGTTTTACAAATTTCTGCGGCTTTTTGCATTCTATTTTTACCAATGTTTGCCGAAATTCCGTTGTTACCAAGCAAAACAAATTACAACATCGGTAGTTATTTTCTTTATTTGAGTTATCTCATTCCGACCGCTTACATTATTTATTTAGTTGTAAAAAGTAGCGATTTCCAAAGCTCCAAAGCAAAACAAATCATCAGCATGTTTGTCTTGGTTTATGTGATTAGTTTCGAGAAATACAATGGTTTTATGTTAATAACACTCGACGAAAGTTCATCTAATTTTTCGCATCAAGCCGATATTTTCCGAATGATATTATTGCCAATTATTTGGGCAGTTTTAGGATTTGTATTGATTTATTTCGGATTAAGAAAACAACTGAAAGGTTTTCCTATTGTTGGAATTATATTATTTGGATTGATTATTCTAAAATTATATTTCGTTGATGTTTGGGAAATGAGCAATATTTTCAGAATAATATCTTTTATTGTTTTAGGAATTTTAATCTTATTAACTTCTTTTATGTATCAAAAACTAAAAAATTTGATGGTTAATTTGATGGAAAAACCGAGCGAAAACAAAGAAGCTGAACAATAATGTTCAGCTTCTTTGTTAATTATTTCTTTTCAATGCTTCAGCAATTACACGCATATCATCCGAAGAAGGTGACTCGAAAATCTCTAAATGAAAATATGGAACAACCGCAATAATATGATCGAAAATATCAGCCATAATCACTTCATATTCGTTCCAAACTGTTGTATTCGTAAACATAAATAGTTCAATTGGTAAACCGTGTTCGGTTGGTTGAAGTTGTCGAACCTCGAACATCAAATCTGTTCTAATTTTTGGACTATTATAGGTATATGTCTTGATATATTGTCGAAAAAGACCAATATTCGTCATTCGTCTTCCATTCGCCAAAATCGTTGGATCAACTTTATTCGATACATTATATTGATTGATTTCATTCGTTCTATCTACAATAAAATCGTGTAACATTCGGATTTTTTTTCAATTCTTCAATTTCTTCTTCTGTCAAAAATCGAATCGAATTCATTTTAATATTTATTGAACGTTTAATGCGTCTTCCACCTGCATTTTGCATACCGCGATAATTACGAAACGAATCTGAAACTAATGCATACGTCGGAATTGTTGTAATTGTTTTATCAAAATTCTGAACTTTTACCGTTCCTAAATTAATTTCGGTAACTGTTCCATCTGCGCCATATTTCGTCATCTCAATCCAATCACCCACGCGCACCATATCATTCATCGAAACCTGAATACTTGCCACAAAACCTAATATCGAATCTTTAAAAACCAACATCAAAACCGCCGAAGCCGCTCCCAAAGAAACCAAAAATGTAATAGGCGATTTTCCTGTCGCAATCGAAAAAATTAGAATTCCGCAAACAAAGAAAACTAAAATATTCATCACTTGCAGATAACTATCAATTGGTTTATCCGAAAAAGATTTATTACCTCGAAGAAAATCCCTGAACGTTTTAAAAATTGCATTAAACAACAATCCAACAGCAATTACCAACGCAACATCTGTAATCTGCATCGCAATTTTGATCCAATTAGGAAATCCTTTGAAGATAAGAGGAATTGCTTCTTTGGCTACAATTACAGGAACGATGTGTGTAGCGAATTGTAAAACTCTATTCTTAATCAATAAATCGTCAATCTTGGTTTTACTTTTTGCAATAAAATTTGTTAAAACGAGTAATAATACTTTTCGTAATAAAAAATCGATCGCATATAATATAATGACTAACAAAATTGATAAAATAATTGTTGTCATTATTGTTGTAGAATAACTCGAAAATCCCAATTTGGCAATCATTTCGAGCATTGAGCGATACACATCGCTTTGAATATTTTCGTCTAAAAGTTCCATCTGAATAAAAACTAATACAACAAAAATAAGTTTATCCTTTTCATAATTTACAACAACTGATAAATTACATTGAAATTTGTTGGTTTCTTAATTTATCTTGGTTCAAAACAATGAAAAGATTATATTTGTTAGATTAATCTAACTTATTTATTAAAATTAATGTTTTCAAATCCGCTAATATTTGCTTTTAGTTTAACCTTTCTTGCCGGAATCAGCACTGGAATAGGAAGTCTTTTATGTTTATTGTACAAAAAATTCAATCCAAAATTCTTAGGCGTAATGTTGGGAATTTCTGCTGGTGTAATGCTTTATGTCTCTTTTGTAGAAATTTTAACAAAAGCTAAATTATCATTATTAAGTGTTTTTGGAGAAAAATTAGGTTACACTTATACATTATTGGGATTTTTTGCAGGAATTTTAATCATCATTTTAATCGATAAAATATTGCCTCATCATCATTGCGATGAAAATAAAACAGAGACAAACGATCAGAAATTATTGCGTTTAGGTTTGTTTTCTGCTTTAGCTTTATCAATTCATAATTTCCCTGAAGGATTAGCAACTTTTTTGTCAGCATTAGAAAATCCAACTTACGGAATTTCTATTGCATCTGCCATCGCCATTCATAATATTCCAGAAGGAATTGCTGTTGCAATCCCTATTTATTACGCTACAAAAAATAGAAAAAAAGCATTTCTATACTCTTTTTTATCAGGATTAACAGAACCTATTGGCGCATTAATTGGCTATTTTGTATTGTTACAATTTTTTGATGAATCAATTTTCGGGGCAATTTTCGCGAGCGTCGCAGGGATGATGGTTTATATTTCGATCAATGAATTAATTCCGACGGCAAACGAATACGCTGGAAAAAAATTATCAACTTACGGAATTGTAATCGGTATGTTTGTAATGGCGGTTAGTCTTGTACTTTTTATGTAAAAACAAAAAAACTTCCCGAAAAGAGAAGTAATTTTGAGAAATGATATAAATTAACACATGAGGATTTTGTTACTGCAAATGTATACAGTAAATAAAACTCAAAGCTTAACAGAATATCATTAGATTGTTAAGCGAAGATTAAATAGAAAGATTATGAAAAATATAGTTTTACTTTTTTGCTTTACTATCATTTATAGTTGTTCGTCATCTTCAGATTTTCACAACATAAATGATCACATTGAAGATGGAAAATATTGTGCGAATGTCAAGGTTATAACGAACAAATCAACCAAGACATATCGATTAACTATAACTGCGAAAAATAATTATTTACATAAAATTGATTGGCCAAATGGTGGTTGGCTGGATAATACACATTACAAACTTCCTGAGTTTTATGAAAATGAAGCTACTTTTATAGATGATAGAGCCCGAAAATTTGAAGTAAAAATTATACAAGAAGGAGAATGTAAATAAAAAAAGCTCGAAACTAATGTTTCGAGCTTTTGCTTAGTACTCGGAGTGGGAACATTCTTTAAGAAAATTAGAGGTCCTAATTAAAATTTCACTGACAAACGTACTCCTTTATAATCCTTTGTCATAAAGGAATTCTTGATTTGTCATGAATTAATATGAAACAATATGAAAGCTGTTGAAAAGATTATCATGGTAATAAATATGGTAATTTTTTTGATTTCTTACTCTTCAAAATTTAACATAAAAATTTAATTATGATAGTAATTGGAAAATTTAAAGTTCAGGAAGCTAAATCTGGAAGTAAGTTGGTATATAGAATTCGACATGCCAATAATGTTGACATCAAAATAACATTAAATCATATTGTATTAGACCTTAACAAGTGGGATAATTTTAGTCAATCTTTTAGATATAAAAGAACTGAAAAAGATTACAAAAAATCATTAGAAGTAAACAATTCAGTAATTCTATTCTCTCAATTTATTCAGGAGGAAATATACTCTCCAGAAATAAAGAACAACAAGCTTACTTCAAAATGGTTGCGTGAAAAATATTACGATTTTTTTGGTTTTGAGAATCCTAATCAAAATAAAGACAAAATTGATGATGAACCATACTTTATAGACTATTATAACCATTATATCTCCACCAATAAAAAAATTGAAGGACAAGCTAAGAACGGCAAAAATCTTTCGCAAAACACAATTAAGGGATATACAACTATGATTAACTACTGGAGAGCATTCTTGATTCACCAGAATCAAAAAGACTTCAAATTACAAGAAATTGACTCGAAAATTTTTGAAGACTATATCAAATATCAAGAGAGTGAAGCAAAATTAGGAACAAACTCAATAGACACAAACACGAATAAATTTAAAGCAATATTAAATTATGCGAAATCAAAATCTATAAAACTTCATGAAGATTACTTAATTGGTAATTTCAAATTTTCTGGAGTTCAAACAAACGAAATATACCTCAATGATGATGAAATAAACCTTATCTACAATCTTTTTGTTCCTCAAAATAAAAAATATTTAGAGAATGCACGAAGGTGGTTTATAATTCAGCTACATACTGGATTAAGAATCTCAGATCTCTTTGCTTTAACAATTGATAAGTTCAAAAACGGCTTCATAGAAACGAAAACAATCAAAACTCACACTGATGTTGTTATTCCAGTATTTAATCCTGTAAAAGAAATATTATCACTTAATAACGGAAATTTACCAAAAGTAATTAGTGAAGTAAAATACAATAAGTACATCAAAGAAGTCTGTGAACTTGCTGGAATAAATGAACTTGTTTCAGGAAGCAAATTTGTTGTCACAGGTAAAGGAAAAAATAAACGAAAACGAAAAGTTATTGGAAATTATTTTAAATATGAATTAGTGAGCTCACATACCTCGCGCCGTTCCTTGTTTACAAATCTAGCTAAGAAATCAATACCTCTTTCAGATTTAAGCGCAATCAGCGGACATTCTTCTATTAAAACGTTAGAGAATTATATCAGAAGTTCAAAATTTGAAAAAGCTAATTCTGTAAAAGAAAAACTAGAATCATTAAATATTTATTAAAGACAGGTAGGGGGTACCTACGTATCCCCTTATTTCTACCCTCCCTCACTGTATCTTAAAATACACCACCAAGTACTTCCTTAATTTTTTTTATTTTTTTTGTTCCGAAAAAAGATCTTTTTCAATATTTTAACTAGCAAATCCAACTTTATTTTAATGGGACATAAGCATCATTACCTCATCATAATATCATTTACAGAATATTTTTTTTAAAAATATTTCACTGAAAATCAATTTATTATAAATTATTTCTCTTTTTATTTTAATCAAAACTTGACTTTTTATTTTTTGGTTGGTACATATATATAGGCTTTGGGCGCATTATGCCCATATAACAAGTGCTACTATTAATTATGAAAAATTTTAAAAACATAAAATATATAATCGAAAATAAACTCCTTGATCTTGGTTTAAGACAATTAAGAAGAAGAGTAAAAGAATTATTTATTAAGAACGATATTGCTGTTAAGAGGATAATAAATAAAAAAAATTTGGATGAATATTTAATAGATTTAAATTTTCTTGAAAAATTTCAAAGGAAAAGAGCTCCGAAAAAAACAGTATCAAAACCTATTTCTGAAAAAAATAATTCCGAAGTAAAAAGAGAAATACAGAATCCCTACAATACAAACATATCAATTAATATAAAATCTGACGACGTCGCTAAATTTGGTAATTATGATTACGATTACAACGATTTCATCGCCAGAACTATTTTTAAAAAACTTGGCATGGATCTTTATTATGTAATTGAAAAAGAAGAAAAAAATGTCAATCATTTTCATTTACATCTAGGTCTTAAGCGCGGTAATCTATCTATTGGAGAGATTAGAAAAAAGATAGAAGAATTATTATATAATCATTTTTATATTTCAGATGAAATTTTCACCGATTCTTCTGGATGTCAAAGAACAATTATATACGTCGAGGAAATGATTTCTGATTACGCCAACAGAAATTACATAGGTAAAGGCGTAGATAGATTAGGTGGAATAATTCCCACTTTTCTTCCTGTAAAAAAACGCTTAAATGTTACATAACATCTATTCTTTTCTGGTTTTTTAAATTTTATTAAATTTCTTTATATAAATAATTGATTGATAACTATCTCTATTTCTTAAATGAAAATTTAAGCCCACTTATAACAGTCTTACGAGCTGGTTTTCAGTATAGTATTAAGATCTATATATCACGTATTGAAATTTTAAAGTCGAACACTTTTGTGGTATGGTAATTTTCGAGTACTTCTTTTTGGTATATTTACAATTACTATTAAGACTAACGAATGAAATTCAACGAAGATTCACGAGTGAAAATTCCTGCCCTTTTGCACTTGATGCGATTAGGCTATCAATATATACCACAAAACAAACAAGATCGATTAGAAGAGAATAATATATTTCCAGATATTTTCATTCCGAAAATTGCAACGATTAACGAAATTACTGAAGAAGAAGCGAAACGAGTTTTAGATGAAATTAACTTAGAGTTGGATTACGAAGATCTTGGGAAGAAATTCTACGAACGTTTAACTGCAACTTCAGGAATTAAATTAATAGACTTCACAAACTTCAACAACAATGATTTTCATATCACCACAGAGTTAACATACAAAGCTGGTGATGAAGAGTTCCGCCCAGATATTGCGGTTTTAATTAACGGAATGCCTTTGTCTTTTATTGAGGTAAAAAAACCTCATAACAAAGAAGGGGTTATTGCGGAACGAAATAGAATTGAAACACGATTTAAAAATAAACATTTCCGTCGATTTGTAAACATCTCTCAATTGTTGGTATTTTCTAATAATATGGAATATGAAGACGGAATTGTAGAACCTATTTTCGGAGCTTATTATGGCACTACAAACTATGGAAGTGTTTCGTTCAATTACTTTAGAGAAGATTTGGATTATCCAGTTCAACAAAGGTTAATTGCACTCTCTGATGAACAGGAAAATAAAATTCTGAAAGATAACAATCTAAGCGTCATCAAACATAGTCCAGAGTTTATTACCAACAAAGGCGAAAACACACCAACAAACCGAATTCTAACTTCTTTATTTAGCAAAGAACGTTTGGCTTTTATACTTCAATTTTCAATTACGTATGTGGAGGATGAAGATGAAAATACAGGTAAAATATCTTACCAAAAACACATCATGCGTTATCCACAGATTTTTGCTACAAAAGCCATTGTTGCAAAGTTAGAAGCAGGACAAAACAAAGGAATCATTTGGCATACCCAAGGTTCTGGTAAAACAGCGTTGGCGTATTACAATGTAAAACATTTGACGCATTATTTTGCGAAGAAACAAATCATTCCGAAGTTCTATTTTATTGTAGATCGTATCGATTTACTAATTCAGGCTTCGAGTGAATTTGCGAATCGTGGATTAAAGGTAAACACGGTTAATTCTAAATCGGAATTCACCAAAGATTTACAAACTGTTGGAGCTATCCACAATGATAGCGGTGTTCCTGAAATTACGGTGGTTAATATTCAGAAATTTTCGGAAGATGCGACAGTTATTCAAAATTTAGAGTACGACATCAATATTCAACGAGTGTATTTCTTAGATGAAGCGCACCGTTCCTACAATCCGAAAGGTAATTATTTAGCGAATCTGATTAATTCAGATAGAAACGCTATCAAAATTGCTTTAACGGGAACGCCTTTGTTGAAAGAAGTCGCTAAAGATTATGATTCCAAATTATTATTTGGAAATTATATTCATAAGTATTACTACAATATGTCCATCGCCGATGGCTATACGTTGCGTTTGATTCGTGAGCAAATTGAAGGACAGTTTAAGATGCAGATGAAGTCTGTAATGGATGAAATTAAACTCCTAAAAGGCGATATTTCTACCAAAGAGATTTACAAACATCCGAAGTTTGCAGCACCACTTTTAGAGTATATCGCTAATGATTTAATTCAGTTTAAAAAAGTTCAACGTGATCATAGTTTAGGTGGAATGGTGGTTTGTGATTCCGCCGATCAAGCCAAAGAATTGTTCCGTTTGTTTGAAGAAAAATACGGTAAACAAGAAATTGATGCGAGTATTTTGATGGCAGCAGAACCAACGGAAAAATATGGTAATACCGAAACGCCAAAATTGACGGCAGCTTTAATTTTACACGATGAAAACGACAAAACAATACGCAAAGATCTCATCAAAGCTTATAAAAAAGGTCATGTAGATGTGTTATTTGTGTACAATATGTTACTGACAGGTTTTGATGCAAAACGCTTGAAGAAACTATATTTGGCTCGTGTTATTCAGGATCATAACTTATTGCAAACACTTACCAGAGTCAATCGTCCGTACAAAGATTATCGTTACGGATATGTGGTTGATTTTGCTGACATTTCTAAAGCTTTTGATCGTACCAATCGTTTGTATTTTGATGAATTGCAAGATCAATTGGGTGACGAGATGGAAATGTATTCGCATTTGTTCAAATCCGAAGAGGAAATTAAACAAGAAATAGACGAAATAAAGGAAATTCTTTTTAAGTACGATACACAAAATCGTGAGCTTTTCTCGCAACAATTAGCGCAGATTAACGATAAAAAAGAGCTTTTGGAATTAGTAAAAGCTTTACGAACGGCTAAAGAGTTAAAAAACTTGATCGCCTTAAACAACTACGAAGGTTTAGAAACCGCTGCTGATTTTGAATTACTGAATCGATTGTTGATTGAAACCCAGAACCGATTAGACAATTTAAACTATCTGGAAAGCATTGGAAATGAATCTGAAAACAGAAATATTCTGGATACCGCTTTAGAAGATATTATTTTTCAGTTTGTAAAAGTGGACGAAAGCGAATTGGTTTTGGCTGATGAATTCAAAGATGTTTTACGTAAAACAAGGGAATCCTTGCAAACAAATTTTGATCCTTCTGATCCCGAATTTGTATCTTTGCGCGAAGAATTGGAGCGTATCTTCAAAAAGAAAAACCTGAGTGAAGTTTCGCAAGAAGAAATGATTGCCAATAAGCATTTACTCGAAAAAATTTACAACGAAGCAAAAGAGTTAAATCGTAAAAATGCTTTGTTAAAAGTAAAATACGAAAACGACGAAAAGTATGCACGCATCCATAAACGTCTAAGCGAGAAAGGAACACTAAACGCTAAAGAAATACAATTGCACCGAGCATTAATGCAAGTAAAAGAACAGGTTGATAATACCATGAATACACAAGAAGATTTATTGAAAAACGAAGCGTATTTCAACCGATACTTACTGCAATTGGTGGTACAAGAATTTAAAAAGAACGAAAAAATGGATTTGGATTTCGAAACAACTAAAATGATTAATCAGTTGATTTCGAAAGAATACATCCAACAATATCAACAACGATAAAATGACACACGATATAAAATTCATCACACACACCAAAGACTTAATTGATAATCTAAAAAGTGTTTGTGCGAATTATGGATTAGGGAACGACGGAAACGAATTTAAGATCATCACACAAGTATTTTTGTATAAATTCTTGAATGATAAATTTCGTTATGCTGTAAAACAAGAAATGCCAGCTTTGGCAGATGCTGAGAATTTCTCTCAGGCATTACGCGCGTTAAGCGAAGACGATTATCAATTTTTATTAGCAGGATTAGATCCTAATATTCCGCGTTTAGCGCCCGATCATTTGATTTCGCATTTGTTTGCCATACAAAACAGTGATGATTTTGCGAAGACTTTTGATGATACTCTCCGTCAGATTTCCATAGAAAATGCGGATGTATTTTCTGTAAAATCATTCTCTGGAGCAAAAGATACGTTGTTTGATGAATTAACGCAGTTTATCTCAGATTCTTCGCAACGAGATGCGTTTGCAAAAGCCTTAATCAATAAATTGTTTGAGTTTTCTTTTGAGGAAATGTTCGAACAGAAATACGATTTCTTTGCCACAATTTTCGAATATTTAATTAAAGATTATAATACCGATTCAGGTGGGAAATATGCAGAATATTACACACCGCACGCTGTTGCACGTATTATGGCGCAAATTCTTGTGCCAGAACCTGTAAAAGGCGTTAAATGCTATGATCCGAGTGCAGGATCGGGAACGTTATTAATGAGTTTGGCGCATCAAATTGGAGAGAAAAATTGTACCATTTATTCGGAAGATATTTCTCAGAAATCGAGTAATATGTTGCGATTGAATTTGGTATTGAATGATCTAACGCATTCTATCCCGAATATCATCAAAACTAATACGATTGCTCAACCTACTTATTTGGATACAAAATTTGATTATATCGTTTCGAATCCGCCGTTTAAGTTAGATTTTTCAGATTTTAGAGAAGATTTAGAGAAAGACGCTTTTAAGCAACGCTTCTTTGCAGGAATTCCGAATGTGCCGAAAGCGAAGAAAGAATCGATGGCAATTTACTTGCTATTTATTCAACACATCATGTACAGTTTGTCTGATGACGGACAGGCAGCTATTGTTGTGCCAACAGGATTTATCACCGCACAAAGTGGTATTGAGAAAAAAATACGTGAACGATTGATTACCAACGGTTGGCTGCGTGGTGTGGTAAGTATGCCGAGTAATATATTTGCGAGTACGGGTACCAATGTTTCGGTTTTGTTTTTGGATAAAAAAGCCGATAACGAACACATTGTGTTGATGGACGCTTCTAAATTAGGCGAAACCATAAAAGAAGGAAAAAACCAACGCACCGTTTTAACGCCTGAGGAAGAAGCTAAAATTGTTGCAACATTTAACAACAAAGAAGCGGTAGAAGATTTAAGCGTGGTGGTTACGAAAGAAGAAATCATCGCCAAAAATTATTCGTTCTCAGCAGGACAATACTTTGAGGTAAAGATTGAATATGTGGACATCACACCCGAAGAGTTCCAACAAAAAATGAACGATTTCGAAACGCGTTTAGCTACTTTATTTGCAGAAGGAAACGCCTTAGACCAAGAAATTCAGAAACAATTAAAAAGATTGAAGTATGATTAAGGTTAAGATAAAGGATATAGTTGATATATTTAATGGTTCTACACCATCTACTTCTGTATCAGAAAATTTCGATGGTCATATTTCTTGGATTACTCCTAAGGATATTTCTGATCAAAAGACCAAATATATTAATAGAGGTGAAAGAAATATAACAGAAAAAGGACTAAATTCAATTGGAGGTAATTTATTACCCAAAGGTACAATCCTATTTTCAAGTCGAGCTCCTATTGGACTAATGAGTATTTGCACAAAAGAGACTGCTACAAATCAAGGTTTTAAAAACATGGTTTGTAAAAAGGATAAAATTGATAATGAATATTTATTTTATTTGTTAAAAACACAAATTTCTAAAATCCAAGAATTAGGTACAGGCACAACATTTAAAGAAGTCTCTAAATCTACTATAGAAAGTTTTGAAATATATATAGAAGAAAATGTACCAACCCAACAAAAAATAGCATCTGTACTTTCAGCCTTAGACGATAAAATCGAAGTAAACAACAAAATCAATGCAGAGTTAGAAGCGATGGCAAAAACACTGTACGATTATTGGTTTGTACAGTTTGATTTCCCTAACGAAGATAACAAACCTTACAAATCTTCAGGCGGAAAAATGGTTTTAAACGAAACTTTGAAAAGAGAAATCCCTGAAGGTTGGGAGGTGAAGAGGTTGGAGGATATTGTTGAAGTAAAAGATGGAACACACGATTCACCAAAATATATAACTGAAAATGGTTATCCATTAGTAACTTCTAAAAATTTAAAAAAATCAGGTATCGATTTTAGTGAAACAAATAAGATTACTAAAATTGATTTTGATTTGATTAATCAAAGAAGTAAAGTTGATACAGGTGACATCCTTTTTTCAATGATTGGTAATATTGGTACTATATACAAAGTAGAGGAAGAAATAGTAAATTTTGCAATTAAAAATGTTGCTCTTTTCAAGACTTCTACAAAACAAAGTTTCAAGAATTATCTATATCAATATTTACATGAATATGATATGCAAAGATATATACCAAATGTTATTTCGGGCAGTATTCAAAAATTTATTGCTTTAGGATCACTAAGAAATAGCCCAATATTATATCACGAACCAACAATTAAAAAATATACTGAACTAAGTTCTTCAATATATTATAGAATTACACTTACCCAAAAACAAAACCAAGAACTCGTACAATTACGCGATTGGTTGTTACCCATGTTAATGAATGGGCAAGTGACGGTTGGTGATGTAGCCGATGAATTTTTGGGAATGGTGGCGGAACCTTCAGTTGATTATAAGATAAAAGATGATATTAAAGAAAATCGTTTTGCATTATGGTTGTCTAATCAAAAGCTTGCAGCACGTGGAGATATAGACGAAGTAGTATTGAGAGAAATTTTCGATGCAATGGATGATGAAGATCAATAATGAGATAGAACATATCGCTAATAATGTTTTGACAAAGCATGTCAAACGAGGTGGTGTTTTTAAAGTTTTCAACGAAATTATGATCGCAGAAGACATCAAGTTACGCGAGATTCCTTCTGTTTCTACTGATTTTGTGGGAGCACTCACTAAAGGAAATAATAACCAAGTGTATATCATGATTAATAAAAATATTGATAATCATGGACGAAAGAATTTTACAATAGCTCACGAATTGGGGCATTATTTTTTACAACATCAATTGCATCAAAATTCAGTTTTCTGTAATAGCAATGATATTGTAGAAGAAGGACACCAACAAAATCCAATAGAACGGGAAGCTAATTATTTCGCAAGCTGTTTGCTAATGCCAGAAGAGAAAATAAAACCTGCTTTTGTGGCAATCTTAGCGAATGCAAGTAGATATAAAATCCAAGATTTCCTTTTGGTGAAAAATGATTTCACTTTTGGTATATGGGTAGGAATACGGAATCAATTAACCAAACGTTACGGAGTTTCAGAAGCTGCTTTACGTTATCGCTTACAGCAATTGAAATTAGCAAGGTTTGAGTTCTCCAAGTTCTAATACAAAAAACAATAAATGATATATTACAACCAACTTAGTTACTGCTTACAATCTAATGAAGATAACATCATCATTACATTGTTGGTTGATGGAAATCCTTTGTACGATTCTATTACATGTAAACATGCTGAGGTCAATTTTGAGAACGAAGAGCAAGCTCGCGAATTCATGGAAGATTCTTACTATTTTAGAGTTCACCCACAAGATCCAACAAGTGAAGAAACACTATTTTATTACAATTTCCCTGAAAACTTAATGCCTGTAGATCCAAAACATCCGATGATTGGTTTACATTCTGAGCAAACTTTTGAATTACTTGTAGCTCCATTTTTAGCCACCAACGAATTGAATTTATCTGACGAAAAAATAATTGAATTAAGACAGGATATTTCAAGATTAGAGAGGAACGAGAACTTGATCTGTCTTTCTCATTGTTGCGGATATATAGACTGCTCTAATGTACACATGAAAATTGAGAGAAACCAGATAGAAAAAACAGTTAGTTTTTGTAGTTTCAAAGCTTCTTCGGATTACGAATTTCATTCAGACGTTTGCTACACTTTTGAAGAATCTCAGTATCTTGATTGTTTACAAAAATTGAAAAAACTCAACGACAATCTTAAAACCTATCAAGATTATTCGGAGTTTGAAAGCAAACGATTTTATGATAGTTTGGAGTAATACTAGTTATGCTTTTTTCGCAATTAATATATTAAGAAAGTCAACTAATAAATTGACTTTTAGCTTATTTTGTCAATACATAAGCTTACTTTACCATTATAAATTTGCAAAAATCTCATTATAATTCCTTATATTTGTAATACCATAATGTTATTTAACCACTAATAACATTCATAAATACCCTTATTATGTTATTTATATCACTTTCGAAAGTACAAGAAAAATTGATTCAAAACATTCGTGAAAGGAGATTACAAATGAATCTTACCCAAGAAGGTTTAGCAGAAAGATCTGGTGTGCCATTATCTACGCTTCGTAAGTTTGAACAAAAAGGAATGATTTCATTAGATTCTTTTCTAAAAATTTTGTCTGTTGTTGGAGGATTAGAAGAAATGGTTGAGGTTTTAAAACCAAACAAACACGAATTCAAATCCATTGATGAGGTAATAAAATCAAGCGAAGTTCAACCCAAAAAAAGAGGAAGTAGAAAATGACAACAGCAATAAAAGATTTAAAAGTAGGTTTAAATTTCGGTTCTGAAACATTGCCTGTTGGTCGATTAGCAATCCGAAACAATATTATCTATTTTCAGTATGATGATAATTTTTTAGAACATAATTTAGAAATATCACCACTAAAACTTCCATTGATGCGTGGGGTAATCGAGCTTCCTCCAAATCCTTTTGAAGGCTTAGCAGGGGTTTTCAATGACAGTTTACCCGACGGATGGGGAAGATTACTTTTTGACCGTAAACTTCGTTCAGAAGGAATTCTATCATCGGATATTTCACCGTTAGATCGTTTGGCTAATGTCGGTTTTCACGGTTTGGGAGCATTGGTTTATGAACCAGACCAAAGCCAAGAAACCAACCAAGAAACAATAGATTTAGATACATTAGCAACTCAAACAGAAGAAGTTTTAGAAGGTAATTCCGAAGACATGATTTCTGAACTTTTAGCATTGAATGGTTCTTCTGCTGGTGCTAGACCAAAAGCATTGATAGGTTTAGATTCCGAAAGAAAAAAGATCTCTCATGGTGCAAATAATCTAAGTGATGATTATGAACATTGGATTGTTAAGTTCCCTAACTCACAAGACGGAAAAGATTCTGGTGCGATAGAATACGTTTACGCATTAATGGCTAAAGATGCAGGAATAGAGATGCCTGAAGTTCATTTGTTTTCATCACAAAAGGGAAATGGTTATTTTGCGATAAAAAGATTTGATAGAGATAAAAATAAACGACTTCACATGCATACTGTTAGTGGATTGGTTCATAGTAATTTTAGATTACCATCTCATGATTATGAAGACTTACTATCATTAACAACTGTTTTAACTAAAGATATCCGAGAGGTTGAAAAGATGTTCCGTTTAGCAGTTTTCAACGTGCTAGCACATAACAGGGACGATCACGCTAAGAATTTCACTTACCTGATGAATTCTCTTGGAGAATGGAAATTATCTCCAGCTTATGATCTTACTTTTTCTAACGGCCCTGGTGGTGAACAAAGCACAATGGTTATGGGAGAAGGGCGAAACATTACTGTTAGCCATCTTGTAAACTTAGGGTTGAGTGCTAAACTACCAAAATCTTTCATAGAAGAAGTTATTCAACAAACAAAATCTGCACTTAACCAATGGACAGATTTATCTAGATTGTATGGAATATCTACAACGAATGTTGAATTAATCAATAGTGTTATTAAAAGCTAACAGAGGATATATATACCAGCTAATATTAAATAATCAGAATACAACACATAAACAAAAAGCAGGTTCAAAAAACCTGCTTAATTTTTTATAAATCTTTTATAGAGTGACAAGAGAAAAACTTGGAGGATGTAAAGATATATGCTGTGAGAAATCTTAGAACTTCGATAACAGATTTCTGTTCGGATCATAATTTATTATTTATTGTCTAATAATTTATAAGCCTCTTCCTTGGAACAATATAAACGACCACCAACCATATTAAAAATCAACTTCTTTTTTTTATTCCAATTATACATCGTTCTCTCTGTATGTTTGAAAAAAATAGAAGCTTCTTTTACACTAAAATGATTGTCTGAAACATCTATAATTTTTTTTCCAATATCATCAACAACTCCATCGAAACCATTGTTAACAACACCCAAAACTCTCTTGATGGCTTCTTCTGCCACCAAATTTGCAAATTTCTCAAGCTCGCTAGCTTGAATTAAATACATATTCTTCACTATTATAAAGATTTAAATTATATCTTTACATTAGTTTCATATTATTTCATGATACTTGGAAAAAGAATGAACTTACATATTAACATCTTGCCCCCGTTTTTGCCCCCTAACAAAAAACAAATCCCTTAAGTACAATTACTTAAGGGATTTTTCAGTACTCGGAGTGGGAATCGAACCCACACTCCAAAGGAACACGAGTTTGAGTCGTGCGCGTCTACCAATTCCGCCATCCGAGCCTTTATGGACTGCAAATATAATGTTAGTTTATTTATTTTTCCAACTATTTTTTAAACTTTTTACATAATTATTTCTAACATATCGTAAGCCAAATGTTTACCTTTTGGTAATTTTTCCTCTACTTCATCATGAAATCCCAAATGATGCGAAATATGTGTAAAATAAGTCTGTTTTGCACCTATCAAATCCGAGTATCGTATTGCTTCATCTAATAATATATGCGAAAAATGTTCTTGTTCTACTCGCAACGCACTAATGATTAAAACTTCTACTCCACGTAATTTCTCAAGCGATTCTGTCGGAATCGTTTTTACATCTGTCAAATAAGCAATTTTATCATCAATCAAATAACCCAAAATAGGCAAAGGTCCATGCAAAACTTGTATTGGTTCAATCGTAAATCCAGCAACCAAAAATTTTTCATCTTCCACAACATTCTCTATAACCGTTGGCACTCCAGGATATTTATGTTCAGCAAACATATATGGAAATCGATTATGTAATTCATCCAACACTCTCTTCAAACCATAGACATTCATATCTTCTCCAGATTTAAAAACCAACGGACGAATATCATCCAATCCTAAAACATGATCATTATGTTCGTGTGTATACAGAATTCCGTCCAATCTTTGCGCATTATAACGCAACATTTGCTGTCTAAAATCTGGTCCACTATCTATCGTAACAACCTTTCCATCCTTTTCTAACAACAAAGAAGAACGCAAACGTTTATCTTTTTGATTTGTTGACAAACACACTGGATGATCGCTACCAATAATCGGAATTCCTTGCGAAGTCCCAGTTCCTAAAAAATGTATTCTTATATTTGATTTAGCCATAATGATTTGGTAAATTTACCACAAACTATTTGAAATTAAAATATGGCATTAGAACAAGTTCTTACTCCTAAACAAAAAGCTTTAGAGATCAATTTGAATCCGAAAATATACGGTTCTTTTGCAGAAATTGGAGCAGGTCAAGAGACCGTTCGTTTTTTTTATCGCGCAGGTGCTGCTTCGGGTACTGTTGCAAAAGCGATGAGTGCTTATGACAAAGAAATGTCCGATTCGATATATGGTGTAGAAGAAAATCGTCGTTATGTGACACAAGCTCGCCTTAAAAAGATGCTGGATCATGAGATGGAATTGATGAAAGAGCGTCTAATACACGATCACTACAAAGAAAAAGCATTTTTTACGTACGCAAATACAGTGACAACAATTGATTATTCGAAGAAAAATGAAGGTCAAGGTTGGATTGGTTTACGTTTCAAATTGAATGCAGAAGAAGAAAAAGCAAACGAGATTATTTTTCACGTCAAATTCAAAGAAAATACGGCTCAATTGCAACAAGAAACTTTAGGTGTTTTGGGTGTTAATTTGATTTATGGTGCTTATTATTACTACGATAATCCTCGAAAATTAATCAAATCTTTATACGATACGTTGGATAAAGATCAGTTAGAAATTGACATGATTAACTTTCGTGGACCACAATTCAAATATGTTGATAATCGTTTAATGTCTCTTCAGTTGGTTAAAAACGGAATGACGGATGTTGCGGTTTTCAATCCACAAGGAAAAAATATTTTACCTGCCGATTTATTATACAAGAAAAATATCTTCGCTGTTCGTGGTTCTTTCCGTCCTTTTATGAATGTAAATATGGATATGTTCAAAGGTGGTTTAGAAATTTTCAAACAAGAAGATGATGTTAGAACAGATAATACCGAAATTTTATTTGAGATTACGCTTTCTAACTTGATTGCTTCTGGTTTTGAAGGCGAATTGAATGAACGAGATTTTTTAGATCGCGCTGATATTATTGGTAGTTTAGGTTACAATGTTATCATTTCTAACTTTTCTGAATATTATAAATTAGTTGATTATTTCTCGAAATTTACTCGAAATCAAACCAAAGTTGGTTTAGCGATGGGTGTTAATAATTTGGTCGAAATTTTCAATGAGCAATATTATGCCGATTTACCTGGCGGAATTATGGAAGCTTTCGGAAAATTATTCAAGAAAAATGTAAAAGTTTATTTGTATCCATATTTAGACAAAGAAAAAGATATTTTGTTGACGTCGAAAAATCTACAAGTAAGTGATAGCGTGCACGAATTGTACAAATATTTCTTGTATAACGGAAGAATTCAAGATATTTTGAATTACAACAGAAGTTATTTAGATTCTTATTCGCGTCGAATTTTAGAAAAAATTGCAAATGCTGAGCAAGATTGGGAAAATGAATGTCCAGAAGGTGTTGCAGACATGATCAAAGATCGTGGAATGTTTGGCTATAAATTGAAATATATTTTAGAATAAATTATTCGTAATATCAATCTGAATTCGTTTCATTCTCATCATAAACAATATGTGATGTTGAAATAAATTCAACATGACAAACCAAAACCAACGAAAGGAAGAGTAATTTCGATATCAGAATTTGATAAAACTGAGAATGAATATTATCAAAAAATACAAGAAAATATCAACAAAAAAACAGGAGTTGATAAAGATGATTAACAAAAAAACGGCTCAATTTTGAGCCGTTTTTTTGTTATTTTACTACTGCATTTACATTCTTCGCATTCCACCGCTTTCTCTTGGTCGGTCTCCATCTTCACCTTTTGTAGATTTTCCACCAAACTGATTTAAGTTGAATGTTAACGAGAACATCACAAAACGAGTCAGAATATTATTGCGTTGATCGATTGTTGATTCTGCTGTAATTGTACGCGTATAACTGTTATTTTGATTCAATAAATCGTAAACTTTAACACCAGCTTCCAATTTATCATCGAAGAAACGATACATCAAACTTGTATTCCACAAAAAGAAATCACGCTTGAAACCTGCTGCCATTCTCGAGTTATAATTGTAACTGAAATCATTTGTCCAAGTCAAATTTTTAGGAAAAGTAGAAATAGTTTTAATTCCGAAATTGTGCGTAATATTATTTTGATTATCAATTGAGTAATTGACATATTTAGAATTTGTAAAGTTCAAACGATAAGAAGGTGAAATTGTCAAATAATCACCATAATCCCAATTTAATCTCAATGTAGGTGATAAAGTTGTATTATATTGCTCGTATTTTACCGCATCTCTAAAGCCTTGCGTTAAAGCATAACTCGCCGACATTCCTACATTTACCCTAAATTTATTGATACCTTTTTGATATTGTTTATTAAAGAAAAAGTTACCATTTAGACGATAATTTCCTTTTACATTTTCGTATGTTGTTGTTCGTTTATAAATCGAATAATCCATTTCGGTGTAATTAACAATATTTGATTCGTTGTACGTATAACCTAAGTTAGCATTAAATCCTTGACGCGTTTTACGATCAAAATTGCTAAACATCAAATTGATTCGATGTGCTTTATTGGGATCAAGATCTGGATTACCTTTGAAAACATCTAACGGATCAGTTTCGTCTAAAATTGGTAAAACTTGTGATGTCGAAGCCAAACTTGTCTGATAATTATACATTAAGGAAAGTGAGTTGTTTCCGTTTTGATAACGAATATTTCCCGAAATATCTGGTAAAGTTTTGTTTTGAGTTGAGCTGTAATCATCTGCTTTAAACGTTCCAAAATTTTGTTGATTGTAGATGTTTGCACCAAAACGAACTGTTGCCGAAATTTTATTTTTGTTCAATAATAATTGAGCATACGGATTAAATTCATTCAATTTGGTTGAATAAAAACGCGTCAAATCATTGTTCAAATTGTCATATTCTCCCGTTACATCATTATAATTCCACGTTCTATTATTGGTTTCAGAATCAGTTAAATTATAAGCAGAACCAACGGCGATTTTCAAAGAATCTGTAATTGGATACGTATATTTTACATCAAAATTGTATTGATTATTTTTCGAAATATTTTTCTCATTGATGTTTCTATAAATATCCGCAATAGAATCATTTGTATATAAAGTTGTCGAATTGAAGAACGAATTTCGATCTGTTTTACCAATCGAAATACTTGAATTAAAGTCTAAATAAGATTTATTTTTGAATTTCTGATTAAGTGATAATAATGTATTAAATGTATTCGAATTTGATTTTCCATTCGATGTTTGATTCATTTGATTTCTCAAATCACCCAAATCTGAATATGTTTTAATATCCGAAATCGATGAATTTGTAGATGATGAATTACTAAACGATGGATAAAAATAAATTTTTGTATTGTTTTTCGTCCATTCTAAATTTGTTCCAAAATTATGACCATACGTTTCACTTTTAGTTTTAGAATTCGCATCAGAAGTATAAATATTTTTTGGAGCAAAATTTTCGATGTGTTTATATTGATCATTTTTTGAAAACGAATGATTCAAACGATAATCAGCTCCAATTTTCAAATTATCATTTAATTGATCGCTATAATTCAATCCAATCGAAGTATTTGTCGTTACACCATCAGAACCTCTTCTTCCCATTCCACCACGACCACGCGAACCTTCACCGCTTGTCATTCCAGAAGCTGCAATATCCGTCGAAGACCCAATCAAACTAATTTTCTTTTTACCTTTAAAATAGTTCGCCATCAAATTGCCTTCGTAATGATTATCCGTTCCATAACCCGCTGTTGCTTTCAGCATATAACCTTTCTTTTTATCTTCTTTCAAGGTAATATTTAGCGAAGATTTATCCGATTTAGAACGTTCCCCAGAGAATTTTTCATTTTTCGTTTTATAATCCGAAACCTGAATTTTTTTGATAATATCTGCAGGTAAATTTTCTAACGCAACTTTTCCATCCGTTCCAAAAAATGGTTCACCATCAATCAAAATCTCATTAACATCTTTTCCATTTACCGTAATATTTCCGCTGTCATCCATCTCAAAACCTGGTAATTCTCTCAACAAAGCTTCCAAATTTGCATTCGGTTTTACTTTGTAAGAATCAGCATTATACTCGATTGTATCTTGTTTTACAACAATAGGTTCCACATTTGTTACCACAACCTCATCTAAATCATAAATCATCGGATTAATGATAATTGTTCCAAGATCAATATTGTTTTTGATGGATTCGAAACTTTGTTTGAAAACGCCTTCTAAAGGATCATCAATGATTAAATAAACAGGTTTATCTTGTAGATTAACTTCAATTTTGAACGTACCATCATCATTTGTAGATGTAGTAGAAATTTGTGCAGAATCGGCTTTGTTGCCTAAAATAACTTCAGAATCAGTTAAAGGAAAATTAAGCACATCCGTTACTTTTCCTGTAATTGTGACTTTTTCTTGTGCAAAAGAAAAAATTGTAATCAAACTAAAAAGAAATGATAGAATATATTTTGTCATGAGATGAATTGGTTTCTTCATCTGTTAGACATCAAATTTTGAGCAAAGTTTAATTTTGATTAAAGTTTTTTCCAACTTTTATCCGAAATTTTATTTAGATCAATTTCAGAAGTTGTTATAAAAAGTGGTGTAATTTCTACAATTCGCTTTACCTGAGTTGTTTTTAGGTTAGATTCAGGACAAAATGTTTCGATTAAAACAATTTTTTCTGAATCAGAAGAATTGGATTTATAAAGCGTTTTTTGAATTTTTTTATCAATTTTCCAATTTGTACAACTTCCAATACTATAATATTCGAAGGTTAGAAGTGGAAGAAATCCGAAGATAATTCCAAAGATAAATTTCATCACATTCATAAAACTCCATCCGTCTTTCTTTTTGATAGAAAGTAGAAAAAGTACATAAATACTAACTGCCGCAGCAAATGTTAAAAGCTTTGGAAATAGTTTCGCAAAATCATGATTCGCGAATTCTAAACTGATAAAATCTCCAATCAGAAAGTATCCAATAAACCATATAATAAAAATTGTACAGATGATTAAGATAATATTTCGAAGAGTTTTATTCATTTCGCTTTAAGGTTTGTGTGGTATAAATATAAAAATATTCCTGTCAATAGACAGGAATACTCATACTAAAATAGATTTATTTATAAGATTTCAATAAATTCTCTAAAATTTCGCAGGCACATTCCGCCAAGTTTGTCCCTGGACCAAAGATTGCATCTGCACCATTTTGATAAAGATAATCATAATCTTGACGCGGAATAACACCTCCGACTACGATATAAACATCGTCTCTACCTAATTCTTTCAATTGTTTTACAACTTCCGGAACCAACGTTTTGTGTCCTGCAGCCAAAGAAGAAATTCCTAAAATATGAACATCATTCTCTACAGCTTGTTTCGCAACTTCTGCTGGCGTCTGGAACAATGGAGAAATATCCACATCAAATCCCATATCCGCAAAAGAGGTTGCAACGACTTTTGCACCACGATCGTGACCGTCTTGTCCCATTTTTGCTACCATAATACGAGGGCGACGTCCGTCTTCTTCTGCAAACTCGTCAGCTAAATTACGAGCTTCCTCAAATTTATTCATTTTACCTGCTTCCATAGCATAAACTCCTTGAATTCCTCTTGTAATTGCTTTATGACGTCCAAAAACAGCTTCTAATGCATCAGAAATTTCACCTAACGTAACACGACGACGAGCCGCTTCGATAGATAATTCTAATAAATTTCCTTCGCCTGTTTCAGCAGCTTTTGTTAATTGCGCTAAAATATCTTGAACAGCTTCGCTATTACGCTCGGCCTTAATTTGATTTAATCGATCAATTTGTTTTTGACGAACTGCTGTGTTGTCAACTTCTAAAATTTCGAACTCTTGTTGTTCTAATTTCGAGCGATAAGCATTAACACCAACAATCGCAACTTCACCAGAATCAATTTTGGCTTGTTTTTTTGCAGCAGCTTCTTCAATACGCATTTTTGGAATTCCAGCTTCTATGGCTTGCGTCATTCCACCTAATTCACGAACTTCTTGAATATATTCCCAGGCTTGATTTGCCATTTCATTTGTCAAAGATTCAATCATAAAACTTCCTCCAAAAGGATCAGCTGTTCTACAAATTTGAGTTTCTTCTTGTAAAATGATTTGTGTATTACGTGCAATACGCGCCGAGAAATCTGTTGGTAAAGCAATTGCTTCGTCCAATGCATTGGTATGCAAAGATTGTGTTCCACCTAATGCAGCAGCTAAGGCTTCGATTGCTGTACGACCAATATTGTTATAAGGTTCTTGCTCTGTTAAACTCCAACCAGAAGTCTGACAGTGTGTTCTCAACATTAATGATTTTTTATTTTGAGGCTCAAATTCTTGCATCAATTTTGCCCATAACATACGAGCAGCTCTCATTTTTGCAATTTCTTGAGGAAAATTCATTCCAATCGCCCAGAAAAATGATAAACGAGGAGCGAAGTCATCAACTTTCAATCCTGCTTCCAAACCAGTTTTTACATATTCGTAACCATCTGCAAGCGTATAAGCCATTTCCAAAACAGGTGTAGCTCCAGCTTCTTGCATGTGATAACCCGAAATAGAAATCGAATTGAAACGAGGTATTTTTTGAGAAGTATATTCGAAAATATCTGCAATAATTTTCATTGAAGGAGTTGGCGGATAAATGTATGTATTACGCACCATGAACTCTTTCAAAATATCATTCTGAATTGTACCAGAAAGTTGATCTTGCGAAACACCTTGCTCTTCTGCAGCTACAATGTAAAAAGCTAAAATAGGAAGAACAGCTCCGTTCATTGTCATCGAAACCGAAATTTTATCCAATGGAATTTCATTGAACAAAATCTTCATATCTTCTACAGAATCTATCGCAACGCCAGCTTTACCTACATCTCCTACAACACGTTCATGATCTGAGTCGTAACCGCGGTGAGTAGCCAAATCAAAGGCAACAGAAAGCCCTTTCTGACCAGCAGCTAAATTTCTTTTATAAAAAGCATTCGATTCTTCAGCAGTAGAAAAACCTGCATATTGGCGAATTGTCCAAGGCTGACGAACATACATTGTTGTATAAGGACCACGCAAATATGGTGCAACTCCGGGTAGAAAGTTAATCTGTTTCAGATTTTTTACATCATCGTAATTGTAATCACTTTTGACTTGTAAACTATCTAATTCAAATGACTCTATATGTGATGGATTAGAATTTAGATTTCGTTTAAATCTTAAATTCGAAAAATCTGTTTTGTGATTCATCTTGCTAAGATAAATAATTATCCATTAAATTTTATAAAATTACCAATTTTTGAAACTGCTTTTTTCAACTTTTTGTCAACAAAAGTTGAAAAAACATTTTAATCGAGTTTTTTGGTAAAATTATTGATTGAATTTGATTATCAATAAATTAAAAACGCACAAAAAATAATTATTATGAAATTAGATTTTAGCAAGAGAACGATTCCAGAGATTCTGAGTGAATTTCAGGATAAAAATACCTTTCAATGGCAAAATGATATTTTTGATTTGATGAAAAAGATCGATTCAAAAGAAGAAAAAGTTAATTTCCATTATTCGAGAGAAGATAATGTTTATATATCAAATTTTGATCCTCGATTTGTGAATGAAACATTTCATTCGTTAAATAATTTTTTAGGATTGAAAAAAGGAGATTCTACACTTTTAAGTTCATCGGTTTTAGAAAATGAAGGAGAAATTTCATTGGTTCAGGCTATAGCAGGAGGTTTTGATTTGTATTGTTATGAAGATTCGGATAAAGTGAAGATTCCATTAACGGACGAAAGTCAAGACGTAATAGGATACGCATTAAATTATGCTTATTTGACAAAGAAACAGATTGAAAATTCTTTTGAAGATTTAGCAAGAATCGAAAAAATTGCTGTCGAAAGTGATGATTTGTCAGATGATTTGAAAAGTAAATTGAATGATCAAACGAAAACAACTTTTTATCAAGTTTTTACCGCGAATGGGCTTCCAATTGCAGTAAAAAAAATAGATGAAACAGATTATACAGTTTTAGATAAAATAGAACTTTCGGAAGATGAAAAAGGTAATTTAGTCTTGAATTCGCCTTACGAAAAAGAATCACTAAATTTATATAGACAGGCTATTGTTTCGGATGATCAGAAAAAGTTTAGATGGATTTCTAGAAATGAGTGTAAGTTGAATGGGAAAGATGTGGTGAATTTAGAATTGATCGAAGAGAAATTAAAACCATATATCGATTATAATTTTATTGTGATTGCTTTTCCGAAAAAAGGATCTACAGAAGATGTAATTTCTTTGGTAATAGAAAGTCGATTTGCAGAACACGTTGATATACCAAAAAGTGAATTAGAATCTTATGAAGTTCCGCAACAAACATTTTTTATAGGAGATTTCCCGAAAAGTAATGATAAAGCTGCTATACGTGCAGAGTTAATTAGATTGTTGAAAGAATCCAACAAAAATAATTAATTAAAAAAGGGATACGACATCGTCGTATCCCTTTTTTAGACACTGTACCAAAAACTGTGTAAGTATAAAATTCTGCTTGGGTTAAAATCGAGCAGAATTTTTTTTATAC
>NZ_JAOCDJ010000027.1:0-33284 GCF_029840885.1 Empedobacter sp. GD03861 | reverse complement strand
GAAATAAACAAAATCCCGCACTGAATTTTTCAGTGCGGGATTTTATTTATTATTCAATCACCATCAAATTACAACCTCGCACATCCGAATGATCGAAACGTCCTAATATTTCAAATTGATTGTGAGTTATTTTTTTACCTAAATCATCAGTTGCAATAAAACTAATCGAATTGTAATTTGCTAAATCAATCACATTTACGCCACCTGTTTTTCCTTCTTCAACATACTGGAAAGGATCTTCGGTTTCTCTAATCAGAATTCGCATCCAATTTGGCGATTTAAATGTCAAATCTCCTCTAGAATATCCTTGCGAAAGCAATTCCGTCATTCCATATTCCGAATGAATTTCATTTGTGCCGAAACCATTTTTCAAAATTGAATGCAATTCTTCGCGCGTAATTTCCTTCTTGCGACCTTTCATTCCGCCAGTTTCCATCACAATTGTATGCTGCAAATTCATTTTATAATTTTCAACAAAATCTAATAAAGCAAACGAAACACCAATCAAAATAGCTTTTTTACCCGTTTTTTCATGCGCGAGAATATTTTCGTACAATTCATCGTGATTATACAAATAAAAACCACTTTTATCGCTGCCAGATTTCTCAATCCAATACTCCACCATATCAATTAAAGACGAACCTGTACGCTCCAAATACGAAGGTAAAAGCGCGAAAATAGTGTAATCGGAAAGAGGTCCGTAAAATTGTTCAAAACATTTTTCTAAACTATAATGATACAATGCCAAATCCGTTACTAAATGTTTACTTGTCGACATTCCAGTTGTTCCAGAACTTGTAAAAATCTTTTCCACTTCACGATTTCCCGAAATCAATTCAAATTTCTTAAAAAACTGGATCGGTAAAAAAGGAATTTCGTTGGTGTGTTTTACAGTAGAATAATCAACGTTCAAGAAATTTAAGAAGTTTTTGTAGACTTCATTTTCTTGCGCTTGATAACGGAAAACTTCCAATGCTACGTTTTGGAAATCTTTTTCGGATTGAATAGAAAAAATTTGCTTTGAATCAAACATTTTGCAAAATTACAAAATAGAGTAGAAGTGTGCGAAAAATTAATTATTCTTTTGATTTTTATAAATTAAATAGATTATTGAAATAGCCATTCCGAAATAAGAACCATAATAGGCACCTGAATGCATAAACATAGCATTAATATAATTTTTAATATTAATAATATCTATTTCAACTTTAAAAGGCACATTTTCTAGATCAAAAAATAGGATTGCAATAAAATACCCTAAAAGACTTCCAATTAAAGCAAAAGTGAAATTTATAACTATTGAATTAAAGATATATTTTAAATTATTAGATGTTTTTAAAAATAAAAATATTACAGAATATATTAAACCAAAATAAAAACCTAACCAATAAGTACCTAAAAATCCAACAATAGCTGCGTTTATTCTCGGATTAGTAATATTCCATTCTGAAGTTCCAAATTGAAAGAAAAAATATTTTTCAAATAATTCATTAGAGATTGAAAAAGATATTTGATTATGACAAATTCCAAAAAGAATAGCAATTAATGTAGAGAAAATAATAATTAGAATAATTGATAAAATTTTAGAAATTATATTCATATTTAGATAATTTCTTTAAACTTACAAAAATCTACTGATTTTTTAGCTTAACAATTGTTGCATTGGCTTTGTAAAGATGATCGCCAAGAATTTCGTAATTCTGAATTAGATCTTTGTAGAAAAGCGCACTTGTCGTCAAAAGTTTCTCTTTTTCGATCGTCTTCATTAAATTTGCTTCGGCTTCTTTGTAAATCGTATTAATCGTTTTTTCGATAAACTCCGCTTGTTTAATAGAAACTTCTTCTTGTGTTTCGTTCAGATTTTGATTTAAAATTCGTGTTGTTTGATCTAAATTGTTTTGAAATTCGACCAAATAGGTTCTCATTTTTGGTGTAAAATAACTGTTTGTCATTCTACGACGACGATGAATAGAAGAAATTTTAATTGCAATATCACCCACACTTTCCAAATGATGACAAAGTGTAATTAACTGATGAATCGCAATTGTATTTTCGTTTGGTAAATCTAAATCAGCAATTTCATTCAAAAATTCATTGACTTCTCGCTCCAATTGATCGCCTTCTTTTTCGAGTTCCAAAATTCGTTCACGAAAAACCAAAATCTTCTCTTCATCACTTTCAGTAATCATTCGTCCAAGCGTATAAATCGTTTGTTTCGTTGTAGAAGCGAGTTTCAGAAGTTTTTTGTTGGCTTCATTTTTATATAGGTCAGAATTTGTTCCAAATGGAATCGCATAAAATTCTAATTTATTGTCAGTAGATTTTACAGAGAAATATTTTTTCTGACAATAGAAAGCTATTTTATTGATAAAAGGCGTAAATAAAATTACCCCAACCAAATTACTAATCGTATCAAAAGTAATCAATTGAACAGCGAAATTCGATGAAATTGTTGAGCCAATAAATTTTAAAACAATGTTAGCAATCAACATAAAAATCAACGCAATTACAATATTGAAAAATGTATGAAATGCTGCGACAACTTTCGTGTATTTATCACCAATTGCTGCAACTAAATGGGCTGTAAAAGTTGTTCCGATATTTGCTCCCAAAACGATCATTGCAGCTAATTCGATAGGTAAACCTTTGCTCGCTAATAAAATTGCAATCGTAATGGATGCTGATGAAAAATGGACTAAAACCGTTAATAATATTCCGAATAGAATAAATAACAAATTAGTCAATAAACCATAATTCGATAAATGCTGAAAAAACTCTTGTAACTTTTGATGACTTTCGATAGAAGGCAAAAAAGTTTTCAGGAAATAAAGCGAAAGAAAAAGTAACGAAAGCGAAAATAAAATTCCACCTACTTTTCTTTGATTACGTTTTTTCGATAAATAAAATGGAAAAGCCACTAATATAAGAGGCAATGCAATTTGTATCAAATCGAATTTCATTCCGAAATAGACCAACCACAATGTAAGCGTAGTTCCGATATTTGCACCTAATATCAAACCAAATGCTTTTCGCAAATTAATCAATCCAGCATTTACAAATCCCAATATAAACACACTTGCAGCCGAGGAAGATTGTATGGCTGTTGTAAAAAAAGTACCTGTAACAATTGTCGATAAATTGTTTTTGGTTAATTTGTTTAGAGTACGTTTAAAATTCGATCCAGATAACGCTTGTAAATTTTCGCTTAATAGTTTTATCGCAAAAATGAACAAAGCAATTGCTCCGAAAAGTTGCAAAATTTGTATGATAAGATGCATTAATGATTAATTGACTACAAAAATAGGGACTCTAATGTAAATAGAATATTATCTTTTTTACTTTTATTGAAAAAAAGTTTAATTTTTTTTTGAATTCTAAAATTCTGATTTTCAAAATTGAAGTGATTTTTTAGAAAAAACTTCTACTTTTTTTTGAAAAAACATTTGCGAGTTTCGAAAAACTGCCCTAATATTGCACCACGAAAAAGGAACAACACTTCTTTCGAGAAATGAATCTCCTGTTTTCAATTTGAAATATTCAAATAATAATATTTTTGCCGATGTAGCTCAGCTGGCTAGAGCAGCTGATTTGTAATCAGCAGGTCGTGGGTTCGAGTCCCTCTATCGGCTCAACAAAAATATAGGTCGGGGAGATACTCAAGCGGCCAACGAGGACGGACTGTAAATCCGTTGGGTAACCTTCGCAGGTTCGAATCCTGCTCTCCCCACTAAAAAGCCGATGTAGCTCAGCTGGCTAGAGCAGCTGATTTGTAATCAGCAGGTCGTGGGTTCGAGTCCCTCTATCGGCTCCAAAAAAGTTTATATTTTACTTTTAAAACAAAAATAAAAAATCGCCGATGTAGCTCAGCTGGCTAGAGCAGCTGATTTGTAATCAGCAGGTCGTGGGTTCGAGTCCCTCTATCGGCTCTTCTTTTTTGAAGAATACTTTATTATTAGGCGGGGAGATACTCAAGCGGCCAACGAGGACGGACTGTAAATCCGTTGGGTAACCTTCGCAGGTTCGAATCCTGCTCTCCCCACAATCCATTTTAAATATTTGGAAAGCAAATCATCAAATCTTTTGATGATTTTTTTTATTAATGTGTGCATCATAAAAAAGCCCTTTTTAAAGGACTTTTTACTTGATGATGTTCTTAATAATCTCTATTGAATATACATTCGAAATTTTTTCTATAAAACTATTAAAATCTAATGTAGAATGATCGTCGGCATCGTCTGATATTGTTCTGATGATGATAAAAGGAATATCAAATTCATAACAAACTTGTGCTACAGCAGCGCCTTCCATTTCGACACAAAGCATTTCGGGTAAGTTTTGTTGTAATTTTTCTTTCTGAGAATTTGTCGAGAAAAATAAATCTCCAGAACCAATTAAGCCAACATGTAGTTGAGGTTGATGAATATTAAATTTATCCAAATCTTTTTCAGAAATCACATTATGCAAATGTTGTTCTTCTAAAATTTCTAAAATAGCTGTTGTTGCAACTTGTAATTGAGAAGAATCAGCCTCAAAATAAGCTTTTCCTAACATCGGAATTTCGTAAGCAGGAAAAAGAGGTTGAGCATTCATGTCATGTTGAATCAAACTTTGCCCTAACACAATATCTCCAATTTTTACATCAGCATGAATTCCACCTGCAACACCTGTAAAAATCAATTCAGAAACTTTGAATTCAAGGATTAAAGTTGTAACTGTAGCAGAGGCAGCAACTTTACCAACACGAGAATAAACGACCACAACTTTTTGATTGTTTAATTCTCCAGTAAAATAACTTCTTCGACCAATTTTATGTTCTTGCTTGTTTGTTAATAAATTGACTACACCGTTTATTTCTTGCGGTATAGCACCCATTATTCCTATTATTCTTTCGCTCATCTTTTCAATTTGAAAGCGAAGTTACCAATTTATTTTCTGTATTTGTAAACCGAACAATAAATCTCATAAATTAAGATAAATGGCAAACAAATGATAATCAAACATGTATTTAGAAGATTTTTTATCATGTTACAAAAGTAGAGTTTTTTCAGAATATGTTAAAAATCAATTGTGAATTAGTCTTGGCTTGTTGTACTTTTGTAGCATAAAAGTTTGAAATGAAAAAATTATCTATAGCGATTATATGCTGTGCATCAGTAATGCTGATGAATTGTACGAATAAAACAGAAGAAAAACCAGTTGAACAACCTGCTAAATCTGCTGTTACAGTGGAAGAACCAACGGAAATTGTAGAGGGTGTAATTAGAAAATCTGGAGTTGAGTGGACGGCTTATAAAACAACAGAAAAAGTGGCTGTTTCAGGACGTTTTGATGTTGTTTTGGTGAAAGACGCAAAAGAAGATGGAAAAACGCCTCAAGAAGTTTTAGAAGGTGCAAATATTATAGCGACAGTTGCTACATTAAATTCAGATCAAATTGATCGTGATCAAAAATTGAAAGATATTTTGTTCGGAAATATGATCAATACAAGCGAAATCAAAGGTCAATTACATTTCAGAGATGGTAAAACTTTCTTGAATTTAACGTTGAATAATGCTTCTAAAGAATATGAAGTAAAATCGACGTTTGAGAACAATGTTTTTACAATTGAAACGGATGTTGATTTGATGGATTTTAACACAGGAAAAGCGATGGAAGCTCTTAATCAGGCTTGTTTCGAATTACACAAAGGTGCAGATGGCGTTTCTAAAACATGGAGCGAAGTACACATCAAAGGTCAAGTAGAATTTAGCGATAGTTTCGGTAAATAATTCAAAAAATAAATAATTAATTTTAAGGCTACAATTTTTTGTAGTCTTAATTTTTATAAACAAATCAGTAAAAAATGAATTGGGTAATTTTACTAATCGCAGGATTGTGCGAAGTCGGTTTCGCATCATGTCTTGGAAAAGCAAAAGAAGCAACCGGAAATGAAACGTATTTATGGTATGGTGGTTTTTTATTTTTCTTAACGGTGAGCATGGTTTTGTTGGTAAAAGCAACGCAAACATTACCAATCGGAACGGCTTATGCTGTTTGGACGGGAATTGGAGCGGTCGGAACAGTTTTGGTCGGAATTTTTATTTTTAAAGAACCAGCAAGTTTTTGGCGTGTTTTCTTTTTAACGACTTTAATCTGCTCAATTATTGGATTAAAATTTGTGTCAAATTAACTGAAAATTGTGTTGATTTATGGAGAGTTTTAATGTTTTTGATCAAGAGGAATTTATTCAGCAAACTGTCGAGAATAAACGTTTGAAAAAAGATTTGATTCAGACGATTTTTATTCAGCATGGTTATTTAATTATTTCTCAAAATGACCAAGAAATTAAACTTAAACAACACGATGTTTTCTTCCCAGAACCTAACAAATCCTATCAAATAATTTCAAAATCATCTGATTTAGAATTATTGAGTTTAGTCTTAACCAAAAAGATTTTAGATACGTCGATTATCGATTTGAGTGGTTATGAATATAACCAATTTTTTGGTGAAAGTAGAGTCAATAATTATCATTTCAATGAAATAGAATTCTCTGCTTTAATACAGCTTTTATTGCAATTAAAGTTGCGTTTGCAAGAGAAATCGACCAAATTCGTGCGTTATTTACAATTCAATTTATTTTATGCGATTGTTTACACAACGTTTAGCGAACTTTCAAAACAACAAACCATTATTGTAAGAAAAGGAACGCGAAAAGATGATATTGTAAAACGTTTTTTGAATGACTTAAATAAGGGTTATACAGAAAATAGAGATGCAAAATATTATGCAGATAAACTGAATATTACAGTTAGATATTTAACTGAATGTTGCAAATCAATAACGGGTAGAACTACAAAAGAATTAATCAGTTCTGTTGTGATTCGTGAATCGAAAATATTGTTGAGCGATACATCTAAAACAATCTCAGAAATTTCGAATGAGTTAAACTTTTCTGATCAATATTCATTCGGAAATTTTTTCAAAAAACATCTAAAAATTAGTCCAACTCAGTTTAGAAAAAGTTTACAATAACTTCCGTTTTGGACATCTTTAGGCTACTTTTCAAACTTTTTTTAATCTCGATTTTTATCATCTTTGTTACTATCAAAAGGGTCACTATAATTTTATAGTAAAAACAGAGGTGTTTTTGATGGCGAAAGCTAACAAAAGTGAGTAGAGTATTACTAAAAGTTTATATCACCTCTGTTTTTTTCTAAAATAATGTTTTTAAAATTAATAGTTCCGAAAAAGTTTAAAATAGTTCTAAGTTTACTGATATTTGAAAAGAAGTAATCCAAAAACCCAAAATAATTATTTTGACCATTTGAGAAAAAATAAAAAGAGAACCTAAAAAATTAAGTTCTCTTTTTCTATATTTTATAGATATTTAAGTGGAAATTACCTTTTTTGAAAGGTGATTTTTTTATGATTTAAATAATTCATTCAAGTTTACTCCACCGAAGTTTCCTGAACTCATCATCAAAAATACTTTATCTTTTTTATCTAAACTTTCGATATAATCTTGCAATTGTTCACCATTTGTAAACACCAAAATCGAATCGTCTCCAAACGCTTTTTTGATATCTTCTGGAGAAATCATTTCCATACGTTTTATTTCTAACGCTTCTGGGCTATACATCACAATTTTGATATCAGCTTTGTCTAAAGCGCCTTTGTATTGAACCAAAAACTCAGGATTTAAAGACGAATAGGTATGAATTTCTAAACATCCCACAACTGTTTTATCTGTGTATTGTTCTTTTACCGCATTGGTCACCGAAGTTACTTTACTTGGTGCATGCGCAAAATCTTTGTACGCAACAAAATTAGAAGTACGATTAATTAATTCCAAACGTTTAGATGCGCCTTTGAATGATTGAATTGCTTCGTTGAAATCATCATCCATTACACCTAATTGTTTACAAATTGCACGAGCACCTTCTAAATTCATCAAGTTATGATTACCAAAGACTTCTAACGGAATTGGTCCATCTTCTGTTTCGATAAAAGTGATTCCATTTTCGATAAAATGTTCTGGTAAATGATAAGGGAATTTCTTGATTGCTTTCTCCGTTTCTTCTACCACTTTAACAACTTCTTCGTCTGTTTCGTTGTAAATTAAAGCACCTCCATTCACGATAGATTCTACGAATTTTGAGAATTGAGAAGTGTAATCTGCAAACGTTGGAAAAACATTGATATGATCCCAAGCAATACCTGAAATCAACGCAATATTTGGTTGATACAACAAGAATTTTGAACGACGATCTAAGGCAGATGATAAATATTCATCACCTTCCATAATCATAAATTCGTTGTCTTCTGTCAATTTTACCATCACATCAAAACCATCCAATTGCGCACCAACCATATAATCAACATCGATATTATGATAATGCAAAACGTGAAGAATCATTGATGTAATTGTCGTTTTTCCATGCGAACCACCAATTACAACACGCGTTTTATCTTTTGATTGTTCGTACAAATATTCTGGATATGAATAGATTTTTAAACCTAATTCTTGAGCACGTAACATTTCAGGATTATCAGCGTGAGCATGCATTCCCAAAATCACAGCATCTAAATCTGTTGTAATTTTTTCTGGAAACCAACCCATTTCTTCTGGTAAAATTCTACGTTGGTCCAAACGTGTTTTCGAAGGTTCGAAAATTGCGTCGTCAGAACCTGTTACTTGATATCCTTTTTCGTGCAAAGCAATCGCCAAATTGTGCATAGCACTTCCACCAATTGCAATAAAATGAACTTTTTTCATTTTGTATGTTGTATTCTTTTAGTCTTTTTTATTTTCTTCGTCGTAGCCCATTTCTTCGAAATCATCAAACTCTTCGTCGTCTTCATTCAAATAATCATCCAATGATTTTTCACTATTTTCAGCAAGAATTTCGTCCATTGGTCGAACTTTATTAAATTCTGGTGCTTGCTCAATTGCATTCATAATTTTTTTCATGATTGCATCACTCGAATCATTTTCATAATCGATTTCCAAAGGCTCTTTGAATGTCATTGTCGCATTAATTCCACGTTTTTTAATACGCAAACCTTTTTTATCAAAAGCTCTACGAAAACCATCAATTACAACTGGAATTACAATTGGTTTATTTTTCTTGATTAAATGTGCAGTTCCACGACGACCAGGTGCAAACGCAGTTGTAGTCCCTTGCGGAAATGTTACTACCCAACCACTTTGCAACGCAATATCAATATTGTTAATTTCGCTTAAATCTACTTTTCTATTTACATTTTCTCCTTTTGCACGCCACGTTCTTTTTACGGTAACTGCTCCTGTGTAGGCAAATAATTTCGTCAAAAGATTATCTTTCATCGTTTCCTCAGCGGCAACGTAATAAAAGTCAATCTTAGGATTAAGTAAATAAATTGGATTTTTGATGGTATCAATAAAACCATTTTTTACACTACAAAATACATGATACATCGCGAAAACATCAGCAAAATAAGTTTGATGATTCGAAACGAATAATACATTTTGAGCTGGCAAATGAACCAAGTTTTTTGTACCGCTAACTTTTAATTTATTAAAACCATTGTAACGGTTATAAGTAAATGATCCTAATAAGAAAATTAACGTCCTTTTTAGGAAATATAAATGTCCAAATGAATCGCGAAATGCGTTCTTTTTCTTTGCTTTTTGAGACACGAGTTCTTAATTGTTTAAGTTACAAATTTAATACGATTTTTAGATAATCTTTAAATTCTTCTAAAATCATTGCCGTTGCGCCCCAAAGAAATTCATCATCACCAATGTTATAACCAGGAATTTCGACAACTTGACCAGAAAATTCTCTCTCAAAAACTTCGTAATCAGCATTCAAAAAAGCTTCCAAATTTAATGGAACAACGTATTGTACTTCGCGCTCATCTGGATTGAAATGTGGTTCTCCATGATAAATTCCGATGTAAGGATAAACCAAGAAATTACTTGGCGGAATATACATTTCGCTCAATTGTCTTACAATCTCAATGTTTTCGTACTCTACACCAAGTTCTTCCATAGTTTCGCGAATAGCAGTTTCGTCAAAACTAATATCTTGTTCTTCAAATTGTCCACCTGGCAAAGAAAACTGATGTGAATGCGCTCCTTCGTAAGAAACACGCATGGTTACTGGGAATTCAACTTCTCCATCTTCGTTTTGATACAATAAAATCATCACAGACGCACTTCTAGGATTGGTACGTTTTACATATTCTAAATCAAATTTTTGACGATATGGAGGTGAAAGCTTTTGGTGTGATTCCCAACTTGGCAATTCTTCAACACTTTCAGCTAATAAATATTTTAATTCTTCTAAATCTAAATACAAAATGGATTGATTTTTAGGGTAATAAAAAAGAGTGAAATTTTTCCTCACTCTTTTTCAAAGATAATTATTTTCGTCGAAGAAAATTCAACCTTTTCGGTAAGGTTTATTAATTATTTAACTTTTAAGATTTAACCTAAATATTTTCCATCGTTTGAATGAAAAACAGAATGTTTTTGAAATTTCACATTATAAGTTTAACTTCGTTAGGTCTAAAAATAATAAAAATGTTTAATAAAAAACTTTTTTACGGAATGATGGTTGGATCGTCAATCCTAGCCACTTCTTGTAGCGAAAAGTCAACAAATAGTATGTGGAACGATAAAAATCCTTTTTTTGAAGTAAGTACATTACCTTATCAAACGGCTGATTTTTCGAAAATTAAAAACGAAGATTTCAAACCTGCTTTGTTGCAAGGAATGGCTGAACAATTAGTCGAAATCAATAAAATTGCTAATAATTCTGAAGCACCAACTTTCGAAAATACATTAGTCGAAATGGAAAAATCTGGTCAATTATTAACACGAGTTAATCATGTTTTTGGATTATTGACTGGAGCAAATACAAACGAAACATTGCAAGCAGTAGAGGAGGAGATGTCGCCTAAATTTGCGGCTCATAGCGATGCAATTTATTTGAATGATAAATTATTTCAACGTGTAAAAACTTTACATGACAATAAAAAATCATTGAATTTAGATAAAGAATCATCTCGTTTGTTAGATGTATATTATCAACGATTTGAATTGGCTGGCGCAAATTTATCTGCTGCACAAAAAGACGAATTGAAAAAATTGAATGGAGAAATCGCTTCTTTGGAAACTAAATTCTCAAATCAATTATTAAAAGGAACAAAATCTGGTGGCGTTACTTTTACGAAAGAAGAATTAGTAGGTTTGAGTGATGCTGATTTAGAGGCTTTCAAACAAGCTGATGGAACATATTTAATCAGTTTATTGAATACAACGCAACAACCTGAATTACAAAATATGACCAATGCAGTTTCAAGAAAAAAATTATTTGATGCAGCTTGGATTAGAACAGAGAAAAAAGATGAAAATGATACACGTTCTACAATTTTAACTTTGGTTAAAAAACGTGCGGAGAAAGCTAAATTATTAGGTTTTGCAAATTATGCAGAATGGAATTTGCAAGATCAAATGGCGCAAAATCCTACAGCAGCAAAAGGAATTTTAAATCAAATGATTCCGGCAGCAACTGCAATGGCACAAAAAGATGCAAAAGAATTTGAAGCCTTAGCGAAGAAAGAAAATCCAGCAAATACATTAACAGCTGCGGATTGGAACTATTATGCAGAGAAAGTTCGTAAAGAGAAATATGATATCGACGAAAATGAAATGAAACCTTATTTCGTTTTAGATTCAGTTGTAGAGAATGGAATTTTCTTTATGGCGAAAGAATTATACGGAATTTCATTCAAAAAACGTACAGATATACCAACTTGGCATGAAGATGTAAAAGTGTACGAATTGTTTAATGAAGATGGTTCGCAATTGGGATTATTTTATACAGATTATTTCAAAAGAGATTCTAAACAAGGGGGAGCTTGGATGAGTAATATTGTGGAGCAATCGCACTTATTTGGCACAAAACCTGTTATTTATAATGTCGGAAACTACACAAAACCTGCAAATGGTCAACCTGCATTGATTTCGTATGATGATGTGGTAACAACTTTCCACGAATTTGGACATGCGTTGCACGGTTTCTTTGCGAATCAAAAATATCCAACTTTATCTGGAACAAATGTTTCAAGAGATTTTGTAGAGTTTCCATCTCAATTTCACGAGCATTATGTAACGGAACCATCTATCTTAAAAAATTATGCAAAGCATTATCAAACAGGAGCTGCGATTCCTGATGCGTTGGTAGAAAAAATGAAAAAAGCATCTAACTTTAACAAAGGTTATACGTTAACAGAATTACTTTCTGCTGCAGCTTTAGATTTGTCTTGGCATACAGTTTCAGTTGATAAAACAATTACAAGTGTAGACGATTTTGAGAAACAAGCCTTAATTGATAATAAAACAAATTTACCACAAGTTCCGCCTCGTTACCGTTCTTCTTATTTTAGCCATATTTTTGGTGGAGGATATGCAGCGGGATATTTTGCATATATCTGGGCAGAAATGTTAGACCATGATGCCTACGAATGGACAATAGAAAATGGAGGAATGTCACGTAAAAATGGTCAAATTTTGAGAGATAAAGTATTTTCTCAAGGGAATTCGGATGATTTGAATGTGATTTACAAAAATTTTAGAGGTAAAAATCCTTCAATTGAACCAATGTTGAAATACCACGGATTGAAATAATCATTCTAAAATATTAACAACTTAAAAATCCAAGACATAGTTCTTGGATTTTTTTCGTTTTATGAATAAATTTGCAACTATTAAAACAAGTATAAATGGGAAGAGCATTTGAATTTAGAAAAGGACGTAAAATGAAACGTTGGGCGGCAATGTCTAAAGCGTTTACTAAAATTGGGAAGGATATCGTAATGGCAGTAAAAGCAGGAGGACCTGATCCGCATTCAAATTCTCATCTTCGCGCGGTAATTCAGAATGCGAAGGCTGTAAATATGCCTAAAGATAATATCGAACGCGCAATCAAAAAAGCATCTGATAAAAATACAGAAAACTATAAGGAAGTTATTTTTGAAGGTTATGGACCTCACGGAATTGCCGTTTTAGTTGAAACTTCTACAAATAACAACAATCGTACAGTAGCTAACGTTCGTTCTTATTTCAGTAAATGTAATGGACAATTAGGAACGCAAGGTTCTGTTGAATTTATGTTTGATCATATCTGTAATTTCAAGATTCAAAAACCTGAAAATCTAGATTTAGAGGAATTAGAATTTGAAATGATTGACTTTGGAGTAGAGGAGATTTTTGAGGATGAAGATGGAATTGTATTAATTGCACCTTTTGAAAATTATGGAACAATCTATAAATCGTTGGAAGAAGGTGGATACGAAATTATTTCGTCAGAATTTGAAAGAATTCCACAAACGACAAAAGAATTAACAGAAGAACAAAAAGCTGACATCGAAAAATTGTTAGAGAAATTTGACGAAGATGAGGACGTAAATAACGTTTATCATACGATGAAAGAAGAGGAAGAAGAGGAAGAAGAGGAAGAATAATCTTTTTTGAAAAGAATAATATGAAAACCGTTTAATTTATTTTAAACGGTTTTTTTTATCTTTAACTATAATTGAATTTTTGAGAATGATAAAAATTTTTACTTTACTTGGTTTGATATTACAATTTGTAGCATTTTGGATGGCTGCGCCAGAAATTCTTGGAGTTGATTGGTTAAGTAAAACCGAAGAAATGATTCGGAAAGCAATTAACCAGTTGCCACAATTGATACTAGCTTTATTAGGAATGGCGATGGGAATGATGTTTTATCATTCGATGAGTTCTTTTTTGGTATTTACAGTTGTTATGGTGATTATAATTCTATTATTGATTTTCTATAAAAAAGTAGAAAAGCTTTTGGACGAAAAAATCTCGAAACCATTGGTTAATAAATTAATCATAAATGAAACTTTTCGCTTTACTTTATTGAAGTTTGCAGCCTTGTTTTTCACGCTTGGCTTCCTTATTCAGATAGCTTTGGTAATAATTGTATAAAATTTTTTAAAAATATTTATTTGATACTGAATAAACTATGTTTTTGTATTAAAAAAACTTTAAATTAAGGTTTGCAAATTCGAAAAAGCGTTCTATATTTGCACTCGCAATACCGCAATAAACTGCGTTATTGGAGAGTTGGCAGAGTGGTCGAATGCGGCAGTCTTGAAAACTGTTGAGGGTCACACCTCCGGGGGTTCGAATCCCTCACTCTCCGCTGAAAGCTTGAACATTTGTTCAAGCTTTTTTTGTTTTATAAAATTTTAATCAAAATAAAAGGCCAGATTAATCTGACCTTATAATAGAAGTATTTATTTTTCTAAATCTTTATATACTTTTCGAATAATTCCGTCCGAAAGTCCAATTTTCGGAACATGAATTTTCTTTGCATGCGACCATTTTAGTACATTACTATAAATTTCTAATGCATAAACCACTACATCAGCACGGTCGGGTTTCATATTGAAATTCTGCATACGTTCTTCAGCAGTCATCGTTTGTAAAATTTGATAATGTTTTTTGACATAAACACTACTCAAAGGCATTCCCAGTTTTACGCCTGAATATTTGTATACATGGTTAATATTTCCACCAGAACCAATTAATTCGACTTCATCATCACCAATGTTTTCGTGAATCCATTGTTTCATTTCGTTAAAAGTATTTGGTGAAACTTTATTTTCCAACAAACGTACAGTTCCTACTTCAAAGGATTTTGACGTAAAAACCTTATTATCTTTTAATAACGTTAATTCGGTACTACCACCACCAACATCTACATACAAATAGATTTTTTCGTCTTGTATAAAATCACCTAATTCAGTATTAAAAAGTAATTCAGCTTCGGTTTTTCCATCTATAATCTCGATGTTAATTCCAGATTTTTTAATCACCTTTTTTACAACATCTTTTCCATTTTTGGCTTCGCGCATGGCAGAAGTTGCATAAGCTTTATAGATTTCAATATCATAAACCTTCATCATCAATGCATAAGACAACATAGCATCGCAGATACGATCTATATTTGTTTCGGAAATTTGTCCATCAATAAAAACATCGTGTCCCAAACGAATAGGCATTCTCACAATACTGGTTTTATTAAAAATTGGCGCACGACCTTCTTCTTCGTAAACATAATTAATCAACAATCGCATGGCGTTAGATCCAATATCTATTGCTCCTAATTTTCTAATCTTCATTTTCTTGTTCGTTTAATTTTTTAAAATATTCGTAGGTCGTAAACTGAGAGCGGTTTGGTTTTTTATTGTTTCGTTTGTATTCTAAAGAAGATTCAGCCGTTATTTGGCGACCTTTTACGTTATCTTCAAAACTCAAATTAAACGTATCCATAACTATTTTTTTGAATTTATGATCGTAAATCGGACACGCTACTTCCACACGATTATCCAAATTACGTTCCATCATATCTGCAGAGGAAATATAAACTTTGTCATCGCCTGCATTTTTAAACCAATACACACGCGGATGTTCCAAAAATTTATCAATAACGCTGACACATTCAATATTTTCGGAAAGATTTTTAACTCCAGGAATCAAACAATTAATTCCACGCACAACCAAACGGACTTTTACTCCTTTTTGAGAAGCTTTATACAATAAATCAATGATTTGTTTATCGCTTAAACTGTTTAATTTCATGTTGATCTCCGCAGGTAAACCAGCTTGATGATTTTTGATTTCTCGTTTAATCATCTTGACAATTTTTTTACGTGTTCCATAAGGTGAAACCAATAAATGATTGTACGTTAAGTTCAAATAATTAGCTCCGAAAAATTTAAAAATCTGTTCAACATCCTTTGTTATTCCCGGATTGGTTGTGAAATACGTATAATCTGTATAAATTTTTGCTGTTCCTGCATGAAAATTTCCTGTGCTAATAAACACATATTTCTGCGCCAACATTCCTTCTGGTTTACGTTCGATATAACCAATTTTCGAATGTACTTTCAACCCCGGAACCCCAAAAATAACATTCACACCAGCTTCTTGCAATTTTTTCGACCACATCGCATTATTCGATTCATCAAATCGCGCACGAAGTTCCAAAACAGCTGTTACTTCTTTTCCATTCATCGCTGCGTTTATCAACGAATGCATCACTTGCGAATCCTTTGCAACACGATAAATTGTAATTTTTATTTTGGTTACTTTAGGATCAATTGCAGCTTCTCGAAGAAATTTTAACAACAAAGAATAATCGTGATAAGGCGCCATCATCATTTCCTCATTTTCCGTAAAAGCCTGAAAATAACTGTTATATTCAAAAGGTTTTTTCTGAATAATTGGTTTTATTTTTTCGTACGTTAAATTTGGAATGTCAAAGCTTGGAAAGCTCATCAAATCTCGTTTGTTGTGATATTTTCCTCCCGGATTGATACTATCATATTCATCTAATCGTAATTTTTTCAAGAAAAATTTCAACGTATCTGGTGCAATTTCAGCATCATAAACTAATCGGACAGGAACACCTTTTTTACGATTTTCTAAACTATTGATGACTTTTTCTAATAAACTATGTTCTAAATCGTTATCAAAATCAAGTTCGCTATCTCGTGTAATTTTGATGGAATGTGCTTCAATTGTTTCGAAATCAAACATTTTGAAAATATCTTTCAAATGAAAACGAATAATGTCTTCCAAATACATGACATACGTATTTTGATCATACTTTGGAAGCACAATAAAACGCGAAAATAAATGCGTTGGAACAATCAAAAGTGCATATTGAACTTTGTCTTTTAATTGCATTTTCACCGCTAAATAGAACGATCCATCGCGTAAAGGCGGTGCTTTTTTAATATCATCTAAAATAAAAACTCCAACCGTATGAATAAATTCGTTGTAAAAATATTCGGAAATAAATTCTAAATAATTCTCAGGAATCGATGTATCATCTATCACAAAAATATTGTGATTCTCTAATTCTTTGAATAATTGATTATGCAAATCATCGTACTGGACTCGCTGCTGACGCACAATTTCATTGATTTCATCGATCAATTCTTCGTCCGTTTGATCTGGTACAATATTTTGATAAACAATTTCTACATCTTTGAACTGTATCGAGCGCAAAATTGTAGAATATCGAACCGAATAAAATTCATCTAAATTGTTCGAATAAATTCCTAAAAAACGAATTCGTTCTAACAACGGAACTGTTTCGTCAGAAGCCTCTTGCAACACGCGCGCATTGAAAGAAAGCCAACTGATTTCGCGGTTTATATATTTTTTCATTTAATTTCTTTAGGTAAAATTATTTTTATAGTTTTTCCTTTTTGAATCGATTTCCAATTATCAGAATCAAACTGTATCCAGACAAATCCAGAAGTCGAAAGATTGTAAATCATTTCATTTCCTAACTGATTGGTAATATCTGTAAACGCAGGATTATGTCCAAAAATAAGAACATTTTGCAATTCATTATCCAAATTTCTAATCCATTTGTCTAATAAATAATGCGAAAAAGTATACAAATCATCTTCGATATGAATGGTTTGATTAGGAAATAAAATAGGTTTGACAAGTAGAGAAGTTTCTTTTGCTCGAACTGCTTTGCTCGAAAATATTTGATCAAATTTCAATTCAAAATTTTGATGAATATAATTTGCTACTTTCTTCGTTTTGAATTCACCAATCTCTGTGATAGAACGAAATTGATCTGAAACATTTTCGTTCCATTTACTTTTTGCATGACGCATTAAAAACAAATTTTTCATAACGCAACGAGTTTAAAAAGAAAAAGTAGTTAAATCTAATCATTATCTAATGAAAAGACTTAACTACTGTTGTATTTTTTTTAGGATTATTTTCTAAAGATTACCTTCGTAATTCTTAAAATCATTTTTTACCCAATCTGGCAATTCCATCGATTTTTTCTCTTCCATATCGTACATTACTTGTGTACTTTTTCCGATACAATGAATAACATCTTCACCATTTTCGCTTTTACTTGTGACAATATATTCAAAATCGAAACTCTTATTTCCTAATTTTGTAACTCGTACACCAATACGAGGTTCTATCGCATTTGGACGTAATTCTTTTTGGTAACTCGCTTCCATATGTGCAATGACAAACATGTGTCGCGTCCATTGCCATTTTTTGCTCGAAGCCATCATATAATAGGCTCTACCGATCTGGAAATACTCGAAATAAAATACATTATTTACATGACCAATTGGATCAAAATCGCTCCAACGTGGTTCTAAAGGTTTAAAGAATTTAAAGTTTTCTATACTCATTTTTAATTGGTTTTTAATAATAATTAATCTTCAGGATTTGGATCAATAAATTCGTATTTGTACAATTTGACTAACCAAAAGAATACTGAAAATAAGATAGGTCCAAATATAATTCCGATAAATCCGAATAGATTTAAACCAACGATTACTCCAAAAATAGTAATTAATGGATGAACATCTGCCATTTTTTTTTGTAAAACTAAACGGATTAAATTATCTGAAAGCCCAACAATTACAAAGCAATAAATTAATAATCCAACCGCTGATCCAGTTTCACCTTTTGCAAGTAAAAATAGTCCAAGAGGTACATAAATAAGTGCGGCACCAACGACAGGCAACATTGCAGCAAAAATGGTTAAAATAAACCAAGTAAACGCATCATCTACACCAAATATAAGATATCCAATGTAGGCAATTATTGCTTGTAGAAAGGCTGTTAATGGCATTCCGACAGCATTTGAAATAACTAAATCTTTCAAATCTTTGTTCATTTTGACTAAATTACTTGTTTTAAGCGGAATTGTTCTGTAAAACCAATTTTCAAGTTTTTGATGGTTCATCAACATAAAATACAAAATAAGGAAAGCAACACCCAACTGAACTGTCATATCCATTGAAGCATTCAGTGTTTTTTCTAATAATTTACCTCCAACTTGTGTTATTTTTTCAATGTTTGTTGCACTAAACACATCGATATGAAATTTGGTTTGCAACATTTGAATAATTTTATTGACATCTGTTTTAATTTGAGCTGTGTCATTTAATAGCACCATTACTTTATTCGTTAACATTTGAATTAATAAATAAAGAGGTCCTATAATTAGAATTGCACTACTAATCATTAAAAAGATTACACTTCCTAATTTGTTCCATTTTTTTACTTTAACTAACCATTGCAAAGGATTCAGGAGCAAAACGTACAAACACAAAGCACCAAGAAAACCTGGAAAAAAAGCCAATAAATTTTTGGTAATTAATCCAAAAACTAAAAGTATAATTGCAATAAAAGCTAATTGCAATAAAATGTTATTAGAGAGATAGTGTTTATTAGAGTTCATAGGTATTTATTTGTTTAATAACAGTTGTTGATATTTCGTTATCAAATTCAATGCTAAAAATAGTTAATTTCTATAAACTTTTCTATTTTTAGACGTTGAATAAAATTTTACACATGAAAAAAATAGTCGGTTTAATTTTATCAGTTTTGACAATCTCTACATATGCACAAACGAAACAAGACAAAGTTGTTTTGGTAATTCATGGTGGTGCTGGTACAATTCTGAAAAAAAATATGACACCCGAAAAGGAAAAAGCGTACCGAGATGCTTTAGCTGAATCTTTGACAAAAGGTTATGAAGTCATCAAACAAGGTGGCGAAAGTGAAAATGCAGTGATAGAAGCCATAAAAGTAATGGAAAATTCACCTTTGTTTAATGCAGGAAAAGGAGCGGTTTTTACGCATGAAGGTAAAAATGAATTAGACGCTTCGTTGATGATTGGAAATACAATGCAAGCTGGAGCTGTGGCTGGAGTTACAACGATTAAAAACCCTATTTTAGCAGCAAAAGCTGTTTTACAAAATTCTGCTCATGTAATGATGGTTGGAAAAGGAGCAGAAGAATTTGCTCAAAATCAAGGTTTAGAAATTGTTGATCCAAGTTATTTCAAAACGGAAGAACGCTGGAATTCTCTTCAAAAAGTTTTGGAAAAAGACAAAGAAAAAATGGAATTAGACCACGATGCTAAAACACATGCGTATGTTCCATTCAATTTTGTTGACGAAAAATTTGGTACTGTTGGAGCAGTTGCTTTGGACAATAAAGGTCATATCTCGGCAGGAACTTCGACTGGTGGAATGACAAATAAACGTTTTGGTCGAGTAGGCGATTCGCCAATTATTGGTGCTGGAACGTATGCAAATAGCGAAGTTGGTGTTTCAAGTACAGGTTGGGGCGAATATTTTATAAAAGCTGTTGCGGCATATGATGTTGCGGCTTTGATGAATTACAAGAAACTTTCTTCGAAAAAAGCTGGTGAAGAAGTTATTAAGAAAATTGGTGATTTAGGAGGCGATGGCGGAATGATTATTTTAGATAAAAATGGTCAAGCAAGTTTTCCTTTTAACACTGCCGGAATGTATCGCGGAAGTATTACACAATCAGGTAAGATAACTATCGAAATTTATCAATAAATTTGGAACACATTTTAAAATAAAGATATACAATACATGATAAAACAAATTTTACTTACAGCCACTGTTGTTCTTGCAAATTTTGCAACAGCGCAAGTAACCTCTATGATTAATGATAAAAATGTAGATGCTTCGACAAAAGTATATGGAATGGCTCCTTTAAGCGATGAAACAAAGGCTTATGAGAAGTTTAATTTTATGTTAGAAAATGCTGCGGCTATACAATTAGGAAAACCAATTTTGGAGTATGGATATCAATCATCTACTTTTCAAGCACAAGATAATGGAGTAATGATTTATATGGTAAAAGATAAGAAAATTGTCGATCAATGGTTGGTAAATCCTGCCTTCTACAATGTTTTTCATGACGGAATTCCGTATTCTTATGATACCGATAAATTAGCTGTTCTTGCTGATAAATATCCGTTGATTTATAAAGAAGAAAAACGTCAATATAAAACTGAAAAAGAATACCAAAAACAGCGTCCAGCCTTGTTTGCTGATCCTTATAATTTGATTATTACAGAACCAGATTTTACATACGAAGGATATTTTGATGTGCAATTTCCACAAAACGAACAATTCAAAAATTCTGAAGCTGCTATAGCTTATTTAAAACCAATTGTAGAGAAATTGACAAAAAAGAAATTTGATATTAATTATACAATTACTGAAAAAAATATTTTAGATCGTACACAATTTACAATAACAGTTGCAGGAGAAGAAAATATCTACAAAAAAATAAAATTAGATAATCTGCAAAAAGGAGATTGGCAATCATTAAGTTATGAAGCTTCGATTTTCCGAAAAGCGAATTAATAGAAAGAAAAGGTTTTTGAAATAATCAAGAACCTTTTTTTTATCCACAAAGATTCGTAATTTGACTTTTTAACCCAAAGAAATATGAATTCTAACTTCTATAAAATATTACAACACTCAAAAGAAAATCAATCAATTATTGCCGTTTACAATGATCCAGAAGGAGACAATTTTTGGGCTGGATATATTTTAGATTTTAATGACGAATTTTTTACGATGCAACACATTTCGAAATATGGTAAAAAAGATGGAATTTTAATCGAACCTTATTTTAAAATTAGTCGAATAGATGTTGATGATTACTGCAAATGTCTCAATTATTTGAAAGAACATCACACCGATTTGGATCAAGAAAATCCAATCACATTTAATGCAACAGCAGAAGAAAATTGGGTTCGTCAAATTTTAGGCGAAATAAATGATCAAACCGAATATGTATCACGTATTCAATTAAATAACAATAGTCGTTTTGCAGGTTTTATTCGGAATTTAACTGAAGATGATTTCGAGTTAAAATGTATTGGTTCGGAAGGAACGGACGAAGGCTCTTTGTATTTTCAGATTGATGATGTTTCGTCGATTCGTGTCAATGATTTAGAAGCTCGCAGAAGGTTATTTTTTTATAATTATCGTCGTTCTATCGACTTTTTTGATGAATAATCGAGAGATATTAAATAAAAAAAATCCAACTCAAAACGAGTTGGATTTTTTTGATACTATGTGTTTAATCTTATCCATTTACAGCTTCAACGTTGTCTACAACATCAGGCATCATTTGTTTTAAAATACCTTCGATACCATTTTTAAGCGTTGCTGTAGAAGATGGACAACCAGAACAAGCACCTTGTAATAACATTTTTGCTGTTCGCGTTTCTTCATCAAATTCAATTAATTCGATATTTCCACCATCATTTGCAACTGCTGGTTGAACATATTCGTCTAAAATAGCTTTGATTTGTTGCTCAACAGAAGAAAACTCTTCAGCAGGTTTTACCACAACATGCTCAGGAGCTTCTGTTGTGAATTCATAAAATTCATCAAAAACAGGACCTCCAGCTTGTAAATAATTCGTAATAAACGAACGAACATCCATCGCCCAAAGTGACCAATCTTCTGTTTCGTTTTTCGTTAAAGAAACATAATTATCAACAATAAAAACTTCTTCAACAAAAGGATATTCTTTGTAAATCGCAACAGCTAATGGAACTCCAGCAGCTTTTTCTCTCGATTTTATCTCGATGATTTCTGGCGCTAACATAGAATTTGAAACGAATTTCATCGCAGCAGGATTAGGCGTCATTTCTGCATAAATAGAAATAGGAGCCTTTTTCATTGGTGCTAAAATTGCATTTTCTTCTAAATGTTCATTGATAATTTCTTTCAAATCTTCTGTAACATCAGCCCAATCAACAGCATCTATTTTTTCTATCGCAACAAAATTCGCTGTGATAAATATTTTTTGAATAAATGGTATAGTCAATAAAACTTGCGCTAAAGGAGATTCGGTAGCTGTAGATTCTTTATCGAATTCCACGCCACCTTGTGTTAAAGTCTCGTCACAAACGAACTTCATCACATTATTATTTGGTGTAATTTCTTCGTATACTCTCATAGTTCTACAAAAATACGCTATAAAAATGTATCTTTATCATTAGAATTATAGATTTTGTTATGGCAATAATTAAAGAATTAAATGGGCATACACCAAAGTTCGGTGAAAACTGCTTTTTAGCGGATAATGCTGTGGTTGTAGGAGAGGTAGAAATGGGAGATGATTGCTCAATTTGGTTTTCAGCAGTTGTGCGTGGAGATGTACATTATATCAAAATGGGGAATAAAGTAAATATTCAGGATAACGCAACAATACATGCGACGTATCAAAAATCGCCAACAACAATTGGAAATAACGTTTCGATAGGGCATAATGCTATTGTACATGGTTGTACAATATACGATAATGTTTTGGTTGGAATGGGCGCAATTGTGATGGATGATTGCATTGTTGAATCTAATTCTTTGATTGCTGCTGGTGCAATTTTAACCAAAGGAACGCATGTAAAAGAAGGAGAATTATGGGCTGGAATTCCAGCGAAAAAAATTAAAGATGTTCCAAAAGAATTGAAAGAAGGCGAAATAGAAAGAATCGCCAATAATTATTTGATGTATAGTAGTTGGTATAAATAAAAGAAAGCTCAGTCTGTAACTGAGCTTTTATTTTCTACTTCCAGAAATTCCAAACTTTACCATCAAAAAAGGCAATTGTTTTGGATAAGGAGAAATAATATCATTGACAACATGTCTATACGAGGTAAAACTATTCAATTGTTGTTATCATTTCCAGATTGTGGAACATATTGCGAATCAATTCTGGTTGTAGATTTTCCAAAATCTTCATTAAATATTACCTTTGTTGTTTAAGGTTTAACAAAACTTATACTAAGGAAAATAAAAACATTGAAAAAAGTATATTATTAATCATAATTAATCCAGACAAAAAAAATAAAATGCAGTTTTGTAACAAATTTTTATAAAGAATGTTGAAATGTTTCTAGTAATCAAATAATTACGTTTTTAGTTGCTTGTTAAATGTTTATTAAGTAAATAAAATATTATTAAACAATACGATATGGTAAAGCAGTTAACTTATGATGATTTTGGACATACGCTTCATCATAATCAAATTCAATCGGTTGATGGTAATTATCTTGTTTTTGATAGACGAAATGATGATACAAAAATTGGAGAAACTTCTTCCATTTGTTTACTTCATACGAGAACTTACGAATCCGAAATTATTTATACAACAAATAATCAAACAGAGTTTGGTCCTGGAGTAGGTGCAGCCTCTTTTTCACAAATTGAGAATAAAGTTATTTTTATTCATGGTATTCGAAATGCGAATCAAGCAAATCCGTATTCGGCAACAAGAAGGACAGGTGTCGCAATTGATTTAGAATTTCCAAATCAGCCTATTTTTATGGATGCCCGAAATATAAATTTTCCCTTTACAAATGGTGCTTTGCGTGGAGGAACGCATTCGCATTCATGGAAAAAAGAGAAGAATTGGATTAGCTTTACCTACAACGATTATGTTTTGGAGCAAGAATCCAAACACAATTCTACCATAAAAGATCAGCGAGTAGTTGGATTGATGTTTCCCAAAAAAGTTGAGGTTGATTTTGATGAAACATTAGAAAATAATTTTGGAGAAATGTTTTCAATTATCGTTTCGAAAGTAGTGACAAATCCGACAAATGGAAGTGATGAAATCGAAAAAGCTTTTGATGAATGTTGGATTAACTCAACAAATAATATTGCTTTTCAAGGTCATGTTCGTGATGAAAAAGGGAATTTGAAAACAGAAATTTTTGTTGCTGAAATTCCAGATGAAATAAGTTTTGATGAAAAAGATAATTTAAAAGGTAGTTTAACAACTTTGCCAGATATACCAAGTTGTATTTCGCAGAAACGAATCACTTTTACTCAAAATGGAATTAGTAATTTTAGACATTGGTTACGTTCTTCCCCAGACGGAAAAATCATCTATTTTTTGATGGAAGATGAATTTGATAAAACGCAATTATTTGGTGTAAATTTAGTTTCGAATGAAATTATTCAATATTCTTTTTTAGAGAATTCGATTACATCTCCATTTAATCTTTCACCAAATGGAAAATGCGCTATTTACTTTGTTGATGATAAAATATATCTAAATGATTTAACCGAAAAAAAATCTAAACAAATCTATCAAGTTCAAAAAATCAATAATGAATTAACGGGAATTCCGCATTTTTCTAACGATGGAAAAAAAATCTATTTTAATCAATTTGTTTCAAATAATTTCAATGAAAAGTTTATTCAAATCTTCGAATTAGAGTTATAAAACAAAATTGAAATATGTTAAAGTTCAAAGTTTTCTAAAAAATATTTGTCCCTTATAAAAAATATTTCTAATTTTAGTACAGATACTTAACCGAACCTAAGGTCTATGCTCTTATTCGAGTCTAACCAATGGGAATAAGAACTAAAAAAAACCTCCAATTTGGAGGTTTTTTTTATGATTTTATTAGTTTTACTTCATACAAATCCTTGCGTCTATCTTTCATCGTTTTTACAGTTCCATACTCATGCAATTCTTTTAGAAGATAAAGATCAACGTCTGAAATCAGTACCATTTCAGTATTCGGAGTTGCTTCTGCTTTGACTCCATTGTTTGGAAAAGAAAAGTCTGAAGGAGTGAAAACTGCCGATTGCGAATATTGAATATCCATATTATTCACACGCGGTAAATTTCCCACAGAGCCTGCAATAGCCACATAACACTCATTTTCTATTGCACGAGCTTGCGCACAACTACGTACTCGCGTATAACCATTTTGCGTATCAGTCATAAATGGAACAAATAAAATTTCCATTCCTTGATCGGCTAAAATACGGCTCAATTCAGGAAATTCGACATCATAACAAATTAGTAAACCTACTTTTCCGCAGTCGGTATCAAAAACTTTTATTTCATCGCCACCATTCAATGCGTAATATTTGAACTCATTTGGTGTAATGTGTATTTTACTATACGAATCTAATTTCCCCGAACGATGACATAAAAATGACGTATTATATAGTTTTCCTTCCTTTAGATGAGGCATAGATCCTGAAATAATATTGACATTATATGTAATTGCAAATTCTTGAATTTTCTTCACAATATCGTCCGTCATCGTTGCTAATTGATGCATCGCTTCAATCTCTTTCAAATGATTATATGGACTCATCAACGGCGAATTGAAAAACTCTGGAAACATGATAAAATCAGAACCATAGTCGCTCACCGCACTTACGAAAAACTCAATTTGATCATAAAAATCTTGCAAACCATTAAACAAACGCATCTGCCATTGCACCAAACCAAGACGAATAGTACGTTTTGTTGGTGAATTAGATTTCAATTCAGGTTCGTAATAGATATTATTCCATTCTAATAAAGTGGCATATTCTAAGGATTCTTTATCATCTTTCAGATAATTTTTCAAGATTTTTTTGACATTAAAATCATTCGAAATCTGAAAAGCTAAAGTTGAATCATAAATCTCTTTACTTTTTACTTTTTCTATATATTGTCTAGGAGACAATTCTTGCGAATATTTATGATAATTTGGAATACGACCACCTGCAACAATTGATTTTAGATTCATTTCTTCACAAAGCGCTTTACGTTCGTCATATAAACGTCTTCCTAAGCGCAATTGTCGATAATTTGGATGAACAAAAACTTCAATTCCATACATTACATCACCTTCTGGATCATGTTTTAAAAATTTACCATTAGATGTTATCGTATCATAATTCGATTCGATATTCGTTTTTTTCGAATTAACCACAATACTCAATGCCGAAGCAACAACTTTTCCATCCACTTCAACACAAAGTTGACCTTGTGGAAAAATAGCTAACAATTCTTTAATTTCGTCGACAGTCCAAGTTCCAAGCTGATTGTGATAGGCTTCTTTTGTAGATTCAGTCAAATCACTATAATCTTCAAGAGTCAAATTTCTGACCTGAATATTCATTTTATTTAGATTTAGATTATGCTTGAATTTAGCAAATATTAATCCAATAAACAATTTTAAAAAATAAATTTAGACCTATCTTCGTATAGACTAATAAGCATGAAATGAAAGATGTAAAAATAGAGTTTAGAAAGCCTATTTATCCTGTGAGTGATGAATTAAATCATTATTTAGAGAAATATCATCGCAAAACAAAAGCGAGTATAGAATATGATGATTTGATGCGTTTTTCGGGTTGTGTAGCATTGGAAGATAAGGAAGGAAATGATACGCATTGGTTAGGTGTTTATTATACCGACTCGGAACATCAGGAAATTCAAGATAGTCTAAACAGAATTTACACCTACTTACATTCAGACGGAGATGAGGAGTCTTTGCCTTATCTTGTTGTTGATTCTATTGATTATTGTACGTTTGGAAATTCGAAACCTTTTCGTATTCGGGTTCGTAATATTTTGAATGATAATTATACCAATTTTTACATCAAAAAAGCAGATGCTTCGCGTATTTATGGTTTAGAATTAGAAGATATTTTATCGCCTCATCGAATCAATTTTTTGGTCTACAAAAATACATTGATTGAAGAGCATATTTTAGGAATTCCAGGAGATGTTTTTATCAAAAATTATTTGGATAAATGTAATGATTTAGAGAAAAATCAGATAGCAAAAGAGTTTGTAAAGTTCAATGAGCGCTGTTTTATAGGTCTTTTGGGTGATATGCGTTCATATAATTATGTGGTGATTCCAATTCACGATTTTGATCAAGTTATCTATAGAATTCGACCAATAGATTTCGATCAACAATGCTATGAAGGAAATTTAAAAATTTATCGACCACAGTATTTCAAAGAAAATAAAATTATGGTTGATTTGGTGAATAATCGCTTGAAACCAAATTCTGTCGATCAATATAGAAAAGAAGTAAAATCCTTGATTTCGAAAAGAATTTCGAATAGTTCGAAACGTTTTCGTGATTTAATGAAAATCATGAAAAATGATCATATTTCTAAACCAGAAAATGTTGCACAATTACGAACTGGTTTTGCAAAGTTTTATAAAGATCAATCTTACGAAAATTGTGAAAGAATGGGTGAAGTTCTATATAAAGCAATTGCGAATAGTTTGGAACAGATAAAATAAGAAAAGCTTCTCAAAAATAGAGAAGCTTTCTTTTTTTATATAATTTAGAAATTAGTTTTTTAATAACTGCTTTCTGTAACGTAAAGCAACTAAACCTGCTCCAATTACCAATAAAGGAAAATAATCATCGATTGGTGCTGGATCAGCATCTTCAACATCTGTTCCACCACCACCGGTTCCTGGTCTAGCAGAACTTTCATTTTGATTAGTTGATTCAAAGAACGAAATCTTATTTTCTTGAGCAGATAGACCTATTGAACAATGCAAAACTCCTGCAACTAAGATAATTTGTTTTATATTTTTCATATTGTACTATTTTATTAGATGTTAAATTATTTGTTTACAACTTTTTGAGTCTTAACTTTTCCGTCTTCAGTCAGAACTTTTATAACTAAAATTCCTTTTGCAGAAGATTCAACTTGGTAAACACTTGCACGAATGTTATTTTTCACAAATATTTTTCTTCCTTGAATATCATACAACTCTACCGAAGAAATTTTATTTTGTTTTGCATCCACTACAATTGTATTGTTTTTAGTATAAACAATAACATTTTCTTTTGACAATTCATCTGTACCTAATGTTTTATTTGTATACACAAGTTCAAAACGAGTATCAAATATTCCTGCTTTAGAAGTGAATGAATAAGCTGATTCTGATAAGTTATGTACTTGATTTAACTCTTTATCTCTTAAATAAACAATCTGTCCTTTTTCAAACAACCCATCAACTTTCTCTATATTGATTGTGTAATTTCCTTGCTCTAAAGTTTCAAAACCTAATTTTACGACATCATCAGTTTTAAAAGGTAAGCTGCGTCCTTGGATTGCATATGCTTCATTATTAATCAATGAGTAGATTGCTGAAGATCCTCTTTGCATCACTTTTGCATCAATTTGATTATCCGCATCGTTTGTAGCTCCATCCATATAAGCTAATAAAATTTGGCTAATTGTTTTACTTTCTTTTGATAAACTTAACCAAATTCTGTTTTTCTCTGCAATTGAATTTTTATAGAAAAATGCATCTTGCGAAGTTCTCATTGTATTGTTAAAATTAACTGTAGGTGTAGCTTGAGAAAGTCCTACGATAAATCCTTGTCCAACAGAAATGTTTGACAAATCAGGAATAACACCACCTACAACGTTGAATGCGGCATAATTATTTGCATATTCTGAAGAACCAACAGGGAATTGATGTGTCCAGAAATATAATGAATTAACATTCTCATTTGCTAATAAGAATTTTTCCACATTAATGTTAGAAGCATAAGGGTTACCAACTAAATTGTATCCATTTGCTGTAAATTGAACAGGAACTGTTATATCTCCATTGAACGGAACACCTAAAAATGCACCATTATGAATTGTATTTTGCCCTGTTGGTAAAGTGTTTTTAACACGGATAGAAACCCCTTTACCCGGTTCAAATAATTTTGAATCTGTATCTGAAGTTAAAATCTGAGTAAATTCATCTGTTGTTTCATTATATGTCCAAAAACGATTGTATAATGTTTCCGGAGAGAATGATCGTATAGTTTGTTGCGATGCTTCCTGCTGAACCGGAGAAGACCAGAACGTCATATCATTACGAACCATCGATTTACTATCGCGGTTAACTGTAATTGCTCCTGAGTTAGCAACGTTTTGATTTTGGATTAAATTACCACCATTTTCTACAACTAATCCTGTAAGACCAGCTTGATTGTCGATCTTCCCATCAACGATTAAACGAGCACCTGACTTTACGACAACTGAACCTCCAGCATCTGAAACTGTAAACGTTTTAGCTTCTAATTGCGTATCAACTGTTACTTTACCTTTGATGATTACATCTTTTGTAAGATCCGGCGTTCCATTAGACCATGCAGTTCCGTCCCAAGTTGTAGAGTTTGAAGGTACTAATTTGTATAGTTGTAGCTCTTGCTGATTTGTATTTCCATATGCAGCAAATCGAGGTGATCCTGGATTATAAGATAATTGTCTTACTGGAGTAGATACATTATTTACTATAAATTTTGCATTTTCATATTTAAAAGTCCATCTGAAATTATTTGATAAAGCGTCAGATAGAGATACGGTATTCCCAGATGTCCAACCTACATAATTTTCTATAACTTCATTGTAAATTGTTTTAGAGTTTCCATCAGTTTCTATTTTCCAAACGTGATTAGCAGAAGGGTTTACAATTTCTTCATTATTAACGTTTGCATTTACGCGACCTAAATAAGTTTTCTCTACGAATTCATTTGTCATTAGAAATGCATTTGTCTCATTCGTTACAACATAATACCCATCTGTAACTTCTTCTACACTGTTTACCTTAACAAATGTACCTTCTCCATTATATGTAATTACATTAGGATCTTTAGAATTTACATTAAAAGTAGTTGTATAATTATTAAAATTATTATCTCCTACTGCTGTAGCATTAATAGTTGTAGAACCAATTCCGTCAAAAGATAACATATTTCCATTTGTAGAAACAACAGAATTATCAGCAGAAGTATATACAATATTTAACCCTTGATCTGTTTGTGATGGTAAACCAGAAAAAGTAGTTCCTTGGTTTTGAGTTAAATGATCAAAAGTATAATTGACTGTTTGATTTGCTTTTGCTATTTCAAAAGTTACATTAGCCGGGTCAGAAGTACCATATTGATTTTTGGCTGTTACTTGAGTTGTAAATGTACCCGCTTGTGTTGGTGTACCTGAGAAAACGCCATTATCAAATGTAATTCCTAAAGGTAATGTCCCTGTTTGTGTCCAAGAGGTAGGATTGCCTGTTGCCGTTACAGTTCCGTCAGATAATAAGACACCGTAAGTTCCTGTAATTGTTTTAGAAGAAACTATTGGAGGGAAGTTTGTAGGAACTTCTGTAGTAATTGAAATATCTGTTAATCTTACACGTGGACTCGAAGTACCTGTTACAATAAAAGCATATCTTGTTCCTAAAGATTTAGTTGATGAAGCAGTATATGTCCATTTAGCATTTGATATATGATCTTGTGATGCTACTTCTTGCCATGAATTTCCTTGATCAACAGATTCAAAAATATACCATTTTTGAATTGTTCCATAAGTTGTTGATGTTGTTAAAGAGATTGTCTTAACGTTTTCTATATCCCATAGCATTTCTATTGATGCTCCTTGTGGTGCAGCTTGAATAAATTTAGTTGGAACTTTAGCTGACGCACTATTTCCTAATCTAAAATCTGCTCCACTATGATATCTGTAACTTGCAAACCACTGTTTAGATTGTAAATTTAGGGTAATGTCAGCTGTATATGATGATTGTGGTGTAGCGTTTCCAAAATTTCCTTCATAAGCAACTGTCTGGCCAAAAGCAGTAAAGGATACTAATCCTATCAGGAGAAATATCCAATTAAATAAGTAAAATTTCTTCATAAATAAAATGTTTTTTTTAGTTGTTCAAAAATAGTGTTAATTTTTATAATCAACATTAATATAATATTAACAAAAATAAAACAATTAATTTATTTAGCTATTTTTAAACGAATAGGTTACAAAAAAAATCCACTAACTAAAAAAGCTAGTGGATTAATTTTAAATAAAGGGAAAAAATACTATTAATAGTATGTATATCTTCTAACACCTGCAATGTGCTTCGCTAAACGCATTACTTGGTGGCTATATCCATATTCGTTATCGTACCAAACGTACATTACAACATTTTTACCATCTGCAGAAACAATTGTTGCATTACTATCAAAGATAGATGGAGCAGTAGTTCCAACGATATCCGAAGAAACTAATTCGTTGTTCAACGAATATTTAATTTGCTCTACCAATTCTCCGTTCAATGCAGCGTCTTTCATCAAGTTGTTTACCGCTTCTACAGAAGTATCTTTACTAACTTCTAAATTCAAGACAACCAAAGATCCATTTGGAACAGGAACACGAATTGCATTCGAAGTTAATTTACCTGCTAAACTTGGTAAAGCTTTTGCGACTGCGCTACCAGCACCAGTTTCAGTAATTACCATATTCAAAGCAGCAGCACGTCCACGACGGTATTTTTTGTGCATATTATCAACCAAATTTTGGTCATTTGTATACGCATGAATTGTTTCTAAATGTCCTTTTACAACACCTAAATTATCTTCAACAACTTTCAAAATAGGTGTAATTGCATTTGTTGTACAAGATGCCGCTGAGAAAATATTTACATTTTCTGGGCTATATTCTTCATGATTAACACCATATACAATATTCGGAACACCTTTTCCTGGCGCTGTTAATAAAACTTTATCAGCACCAACAGATTTTAAATGACGAGATAACGCTTCTTCATCTTTAAAAACACCTGTGTTATCAATAATTAAAGCATTATTAATTCCGTAAGCAGTATAATCAATATCTTCTGGTTGAGCTGCAGAAATCATGTAAACAGAAACTCCGTTGATGATTAACGCATTATTTTCGTGATCAGCTACAACGTTTCCATCAAAATCACCATGAACAGAATCATGACGTAACAAAGAAGCTCTTTTTTCTAACAAAACAGGATCGTTTTTATCACGTGTTACAACAGCGCGTAATCTTAATTGTTGACCTTTTCCCATTTGAGAAGCCAACTCACGAGCTAATAAACGTCCGATACGACCAAATCCGTATAAAACAACGTCTTTTGGTTCAACACTTTTTACATTTTTGCTTGCACCTAATTTCTCTTCAACAAAAGCTTCTGCCGAAGCGTAATCTCCGGAAATATATTCTTTTGCTAATTTTCCAACATCAAGTCTCGAAGCTGGTAATTTAGCTTCAGAAATAGCTTTAGCAATCGCTAACGTATCGTCGATAGCAATCTTTTTTTCTACAAATTCTTCAGCATACTGATGTAGATTTACGATGTCACTAACGTTTTTATCAACTAATTGATTACGGAAAATTACCAATTCAACAGATTGATCATACCATAAATCTGAAACAATTTTAATGAATTCTACAACCTTTTTACTCATTTCATTGAAAGATGCAAGTTGTTGATCATAAGAAGAGTGGTTCATTTAATAAATGTTTATTTGTGTTTATTTACTTAATTCTTGGCAAAAGTAATCAATTATAACGATTTCGTACATTTTTTTTACAAAAACTAATTATTGTCATAAAAATGCAACTATTTCTACGAAAATACTAAAATATAGAAAATAAATAAATTTTTAATGAGAAATTTTAAATTTTACGAATACTAATAAACAGCTATAATCCATTGTTTTATTATTGAATTTAAAATTAGTTTTATTTTACGAAAACGTTTTCGTAAAATAATTGTTAAAAAATTTTATTTGCAAATT